>JBAIYI010000481.1:0-2671 GCA_037915955.1 Terriglobales bacterium | reverse complement strand
GACACCAACGAATTCAACTATCTGGTCGTGAAGACCATGCGCAGCCTGGGGGTCTGCTACCTGGAAAACCAGGCCCGTGTTTGACACGGTCCGACGGTCTCCAGTTTGGGGCCCACATTCGGACGCGGCGCAATGACCAATGGCTGGGTGGATATCAAGAACACCGACTCCATGTTGATCATGGGCGGTAACCCGGCTGAAAACCACCCCTGCGGATTCAAATGGGTCGTAGAGGCCCGGCGGACCCGCAACGCCAAGCTGGTGGTGGTGGATCCACGCTTCCAGCGCACGGCGTCACAGGCAGATTTGTTCTGCCAGATCCGCGCAGGATCAGATATTGCCTTCCTGGGCGGCATGATCCACTACATCATTGAACAGAACCGCTTCAACCGCGATTACGTGGTGAATTACACCAACGCTGCGCTGATCGTGAAGAAGGGATTCGCTCTTCCCGGTGAAGAGGGCGTCTTCTCAGGCTTTGACGCTGCAGGCGGCAAGTACGACGTTTCCAGCTGGAACTATGAAGAAGGTGGAAACGTGACCGGAACCGCAGCTGCGGCAATCGCGGCGGGCGATGGTCCTGCGGACGCGAGTCATGCGGCCGCCGTTCCCGTTGCCATGAAAGCCCAGGCTCCGGGACCGAAAGGCGCTGAAGGTCAGGGACACCAGGCTGGCGGACCGGCCGGAGTTGCGGCAAAAGTCGGCGCTGGTCCTGCGCCACCGTCGCTGCCGCCGAACACCGCTTACGACACGTCGCTCGAGCATCCACGCTGCGTGTTCCAGTTGATGAAGAAGCACTTCTCCCGCTACACGCCGGAGATGGTGGAAAGCATCACTGGTATCCCCAAAGAGCAATGCATCAAGGCATGGGACATGTACACCTCCGTCCGCAAAGATGGAGACATGAAGAAGGTCGGCACCATCATTTACTCGGTGGGCTGGACCCAGCACAGCTTTGGCGCACAGATCATCCGCACTGCTGCCATGTGCCAGTTGCTGCTTGGAAACGTGGGACGCGCCGGTGGCGGAGTCAATGCTCTGCGCGGCCACTCCAACATCCAGGGCGCAACCGACCTGGCCGGCGTGTTCGATATCCTGCCCGGCTACCTGAAGGTGCCGGTGCCGAATGACACGGACCTGAAGACCTTCCTCACCCGTACAACTCCAAAATCGGCCAAGCCGAAAGAATGGGATTCGTTCAACTACTGGTCCAACACGCCGAAGTTCATGGTGTCGTTCCTGAAAGCCATGTACGGCGATGCGGCGAAGAAGGAAAACGATTTCGCCTTCCACTACCTGCCCAAGATCGATCGCAAGTACTCATGGGTGGAGCAGTGGGACAACATGTACCGTGGCAGCGTCAAAGGATTGATCTGCTTCGGGATGAACGGCGTAGCCATTGGGCCGAACTCGAAGAAGAACATTGAGGCGCTCAAGAAGGCAGACTGGCTGGTGGTGTGCGATATCTATCCGGAAGAGACCAGCAGTTTCTGGGAGTCTCCGGGCATCACCAAGGAAGAACAGGCCAAGATCAAGACGGAAGTCTATCGCCTGCCGGGCGCCGGCTTCGCGGAGAAGGACGGAACCTTCGTCAACTCTGCGCGCTGGCTGCAGTGGAAGTGGGCGGCTGTTCCGACTCCCGGCGACGCCAAACTCGATCAGGAAATTCTCTCCCGCATCTTCCTGGGCGTGAGAGCGCTCTATCAGAAGGAAGGCGGTAAGTTCCCGGATGCGATCCTGAACGTAACCTGGGGCTATACCAACCCGAACAATCCTTCTCTGGCGGAAGTGGCCAAAGAGATCAACGGCAAGGCGCTGGCAGATATCAAAGACGAGAAGCTGCCGCCTCCGAACGAGTGGAAGGCCGGCCAGCAGCTACCCGGCTTTGCATGGCTGCGTGATGATGGCACCACTTCATCGGGAAACTGGCTGTATTGCGGTTCCTGGAGTGAAGCCGGTCCGCTGATGCAGCGCCGTGATCCTTCAGACCCGTCCAATCTGGGCATTCACCAGAACTGGGGCTGGTCATGGCCGATGAATCGTCGCGTGATGTACAACCGCGCATCCTGCGACCTGAACGGCAAACCGTGGGATCCCACGCGCAAGCAGGTCTGGTGGAACGAAGCAGCGCAGAAGTGGGTGGGCAATGACGTCCCCGACTTCAAG
The DNA here is from genome assembly GCA_037915955.1 of Terriglobales bacterium. GTDB lineage: Bacteria > Acidobacteriota > Terriglobia > Terriglobales > Acidobacteriaceae > Angelobacter. The sequence continues at coordinate 505 of JBAIYI010000481.1, read as the reverse complement.
GCTGATTCCAAGCCGGCCGACCACATGGGGCCGTTCATTATGACTCCGGAAGGGCTGGCCCGCCTCTTTGTGCCACTGGCAGGATTGGCAGACGGCCCGTTCCCCGAGCACTACGAGCCGATTGAAAGCCCAATCGACAACCCGCTCCATCCCAAGCAGACCAACAGTCCTGTCGTAAAGAAATACAAGACCGACATGGACAAGTACGGAACGGTTAAAGATTTCAACATCGTTTGCACGACGTACCGCCTCACCGAGCACTACCACTACTGGACCAAGAACAACCCGATGAACGTGCAGCTTGTTCCTGAGCCGTTCGTGGAGATCCCGGTGGAGTTGGCCGAAGAACTGGGGATCAAGGGGAAGGACAAAGTGAAAGTCACCAGCGCGCGCAGCACCTACGTGGCCAAGGCGATGGTGACCAAGCGCATCAAGCCGATGATGATTGCGGGCAAGAAGACCTATCAAATCGGCATACCCATTCACTGGGGCTACATGGGCATTA
>JBAIYI010000739.1:0-2549 GCA_037915955.1 Terriglobales bacterium | reverse complement strand
ATGGCCGACTGGATGAGTTTTTCGTCCCATGCCGCCACTACGGTGTTGATGGCCATGCGGTCGCGCGGGGGCGTCTCGATCACGCTCATGTCGCGCAGACCCACCATTGACATGTGTAGCGTGCGCGGTATTGGCGTGGCCGACATCGTGAGCACATCCACTTCTTTCCGCAGCTGCTTGAGCCGTTCTTTATGGCGGACTCCAAAGCGCTGCTCTTCGTCCACGATGACCAAGCCAAGGTCCTGAAACTTTACGTCTTTGGAAAGGATGCGGTGCGTGCCGATGAGCACGTCCACTTTGCCCTGCTCTACGCGCTCTGCGATTTCTTTCAGCTGTTTCGCTGTGCGGAACCGGCTCATCATTTCAATGGTGACCGGAAAGGCGGCAAAGCGGCGCTTGAAATTTTCAAAATGCTGGAACGCCAGCACCGTCGTTGGAGCCAGAACGGCAACCTGCTTGTTGTCTTGGACGGCTTTGAAAGCCGCGCGCATGGCCACTTCCGTCTTGCCGTAACCCACGTCGCCGCAGAGAAGGCGGTCCATGGGCAGCGTGGATTCCATGTCCCGCTTAATTTCGCTTGCCGCCGTGAGCTGGTCATCGGTCTCATTGAATTCGAACGAGTCTTCGAACTCCTTCTGCCATTGCGAATCAGGTGCATAGGCGTGGCCTTGCGCAGCTTTGCGGGTGGCATAGAGCTTGAGCAACTCATCAGCCATGTCTTTCATGGCCTTCTTCACCCGAGCTTTCGTCTTCGCCCAGGCCGTACCGCCAAGCCTGCTCAGCGGTGGGTGCACGCCTTCACTCGAGCGGTATTTCTGGATCAGATCCAGCCGCGTGAGCGGGACATAGAGTTTTGCCGCCTCGGCGAATTCCAGAATCATGAATTCACCGGTCACATCGCCCTGCTGGAGTTCCTTCAGGCCCTGATACATGCCGATGCCGTGTTCCACATGGACCACGAAGTCGCCGATAGCGAGGTCGCGAAAGTCCGACATGAAGGCCGCGGTCTTGGACTTCTGCCGCAACGGGCTTTTCACCACGACTTCAGAATCGTCAAATAGGTCGCGGGCGCCGAAGATCACCAGCCGCGCATCGGGCAGGGCCACACCATCCGGCACCGGTGCCTTCACTATCGTGGTGGTGGTCAGATCTCCGGAAAAATAAGCTGTCTCATCGAGATAGGTTTCGCTTCCTGGAGCAGGGGTGCGCGTGCCGAGCCGAAATGGAACCTGGTATTCGGTGAAGATGTCCGCCAGCCGTTCCATCTCACCAGTGTTGGGCGCAGCAAACATCACGCGCTGCCCCGACGCAGTAAGCTTGCGGACTTCTTCCACCATGCCCGGAATGGAGCCATGGAATCTTTGCGTTGGCTGAGAGGCGAATTCGATCAAACCGGCAGGTGTAATCTGAGGCTCCGCGATGCCAAGAGCGTTCTCCGCTTCGGCAATGCGCAACAGGCCAAGCTGTTCCAGGTCCCCGCCCGGGAGCGCCGCGACCGTATTGTTCCACTGATCGGGCGGAACAAATATGTCTTCCGGTGTGGCCAGCTTGCCGACGAGGCTTTGGTCATGGCGTTGTTCAACCTTCTCCCACCAGCGGTCCTGCTCGGCGGTAATGGCGCTGGGTTCGTCAACGAAGACGACGGCACCGGGCAGAAGATCGAACAGCGTGCGCGGCGCCCCGGCATTTGCGTAATACTCCCAGCCGGGGAAAACGGTAACGCCGGTTTCGGCCAGAGCATCGCGTCGGGCCTGCGCATCGCCCTGCACCCGCGAGCCGGAAAGCCGAGCATGCACTTCCGTCAGAACTTCTTCACGAACCGGCGTCTCCGTGAGCGGCAGCAGGATCACTTCGTCCACGGGCGCAGCAGAGCGCTGGGTGCCGGGGTCAAACTTGCGGATGGACTCAACTTCATCGCCAAAGAGCTCGATGCGCAGCGGCCGGTCAGCTTCGGGAGGGTAGGTGTCAAACAAACTGCCACGAACGGCGTACTGCCCGGGCATTTCCACTACGTCAACAGCCGTGTAACCGATCGTGTTGAGGTGTGTCCGCAGCTCTTCTACGTCAACCTGGTCCGTCTTGCGAATCGTGCGCGCCAGGCTGGCATAATGGTCGGCCTCGCGGAGGCGCATGGAAGCAGCCTCCATGCAGGTCACGACGATCTCTGCTGCGCCGGTTGCGATCTTCCATAACGCGGTCGCCCGCTCCTCCTGGATTTCCGGGTGCGGTGACATGTTTTCAAACGGCAGCACGTCATATGCAGGCAGCTTGACGACGGCTTCTGGATCGCAGGCGCCGGTAAGCTCACAAAACGCGTACACCAGCGCGTGCATGGCTTCCGCGCCACGGTTTGTGGACGAAATCAGGATGAGTGGCTTGCCAGCGGAGCGGCGGAGATATGGCACCAGTAGCGCTTTAGCAGCTAAGACCAGCCCGGAGAGACGAATACGCCCCGCGGAGGGAGTTACCTCCCCCCTACGCTGTTTCAGATAGGAGGCCGCCTGCTGGAATCCGAGGCCCTTTTCCACGTCCGCCAGGACTTCGCGGAC
>JBAIYI010000672.1:0-4149 GCA_037915955.1 Terriglobales bacterium | reverse complement strand
CTAGCGGTCTGCGTTTTCTGCGTATGGCTTCTGCACCAGCGTTTGCAGGCGCGTGAGGTGGAACGCGGATGAGCGCCGGCGATAACAAGATCGTTTTCGAAAATGTATCCAAGTTTTACGGCGAAGTTCTGGGCGTAAACCGGGTAAATCTCGCGCTGCCGCCGGGCGTCACCAGTTTGGTCGGGCCGAACGGCTCCGGTAAAACCACGCTGATGAACCTGATGACCGGTCTCGTTCGTCCGACGCAGGGCCGCATCACGGTGCTCGGACTCACCCCTGAGCAACCAGAGGAATTTTTCCGCCACGTCGGCTACTGCACCCAATTCGATTCATTCCCCAAAGGCGTCACCGGACACGAGTTCATCTATCAGTCGCTGCGGCTGCGCGGTCTCGGCGCGCGCCAGGCGACCCAATTGTCTTATGAGTCCATTGAGCGTGTGGGAATGATGGATGCCGCCCATCGCAGGGTCGCTGGCTACAGCAAGGGCATGCGCCAGCGCATCCGCCTGGCCCAATCCATCGCACACCATCCGACTGTGCTTGTACTGGACGAGCCACTGAACGGCCTCGATCCCATGGCTCGTGCCGAATCCATCGCGCTCTTTCAGGCTCTGGGCAAACAGGGACTCCACGTCATCATCTCCAGCCACGTTCTTCACGAAGTAGACCGGATCTCCGATCAGGTCGTTCTCATGAGCTATGGCTATGTTGTGGCTGAAGGCCAGATTCCCAGTGTTCGCAGCGAAGTGAAAGAGCACCCCATGCAGATTCTGGTGCGCTGCGACGCCCCCAACCTTCTTGCCTCGCGCCTGTTTTCGCAGGACCATGTGGTAGAAGCCAAACTGAACAACGATGGTCGGGGGATTTTGGTTCGCACCCGAGATGCTGACGAGTTCTATTTGTTGCTAAACAAGATCGTGGCCGAAGAAGAGATCGCGCTGGAAGCCGTCGCTCCGGCTGACGATGACGTGAATTCCGTCTATCAATATCTGATCGGCAGCGGGGGAGGGACGGTATGACCACCACCGCCATCTTACGCAAGAAGGTAAGCGACCAGCCTTGGCAGCTCTGGATTGCCCAGGTGCTTGCGATCCTCCGCATTGAGATCAGGAAGAGCCTCTGGATGCGGCGCAGCATCTGGATCTATCTCGTCGGTTTTGCGCCGGTCCTGATCATCGCTATTCATGCGGTCTACAACAGCATTGGCGAATGCAATCTCAGCCGGGATACCGAGGCTCTGGCCACCATCTTCCAACTCTATTATCTGCGTCTCGGAATCTTCTTCGGATGCATGGGCCTGTTCACATGGCTTTATCGCGGCGAGATCGTCGAGAAGAGTCTCCATTATTACCTCCTTGCACCAATGCGGCGCGAAATACTGATCACAGGCAAGTTCCTTGCCGGCCTCATAGCCTCCGTCTCCATTTTTGGAATTTCCTTTCTCACAGCGTTCGCGCTCATGTACGGACACGTTCCGCAAGGCACAAATTATGTGTTTGGCGGGCCCGGGCTTGGCCAATTGATAGCTTATCTGGGCGTAATTTTCCTCGCATGCCTGGGCTACGGCTCTCTGTTCATGGCGCTCAGCCTTATCTTTAAGAATCCGATACTCCCAGGCATCGCCGTTCTCCTGTGGGAGACCTTCCATGCCGTGCTGCCGTCGTTGCTGCAAAAACTGAGCATCACCTTCTACCTGAAGCAGCTCTGCCCGGTCACGGTCATGCCAATCGGCGTTATGGCTCTTTTTACCGTGGTCCCGGAGCCGGTCTCGCGATGGTTTGCCATTCCCGGGCTTTTGCTCCTGAGCCTGGCGATCCTGGCGTACGCCTGCTTTAAGATCCGTCGCACAGAGATCAGCTATCTGGCTGACTAGCACGCTGCTTCTTCGCTTGCCGGACGATTCGTTTTGAAAAGCTATAATCTAAGTTCCCGAGGTGCTGCATGTCTCTGCGCCGTCTGCTACTTTCCGTAAGCCTTACTCTGTTTGTTTCCAGCTTGTGCTTCTCGCAATCGAACGTTCCTAAAACACAAACAGCGAGGCAAGCGCTGATCGAGATGCTCACAGCTCCCGACTCGATTAACAAGCACCTTACCGAAGAGGTGCGCACGCTTTTGGCTGATCCCAAAAACAAACAGGCGGCCATGTATGTGATGGCGCTCAAGGGAATGGCGGGGCAGAAGGGAATCCAGACCTTTGAAGCCGGCGATACGCTACTCAGCTACCAGGAGCCGCGATCGAATGAAAAGCTGGAGGTCCATGTGGATAGCGACGACCTCAACGGCGAAGAAGACAACCTGCAGTTGTCGGTGCATATGTCGAAGGATGGGAAAGAAGTGCGGCAGCAATGGAGCAGCATTTCCAGCGGCTTCACCATCAACATGAAAAAGGAACAAAACATCTGGCGGCTGAACAAGCTTTCCACCACGCTGGAGTTTCCTATCGGCAGCGCCGAATTCCTGAAAGGCCTCATGTCGAACAAAGCCACGGAAGGCGCCGTTTCAGACGGAATGGTGGGTTTTAAAGTTGGTGCCGGCACTGGAGAGACTGCTTCAACCGCGGCTCCGAACCTTTCGGCCGAGCAAGTCGTCGTGATGCTCGGCTTCGCAGAACAGGCATTTGCCCGCCAGCATCCGGAAACCGGCTTCACATGCACATGGTCTGATCTTCAGGATTCGTCAGCCTCGTTCGGGCTCGACAAGCAGGTTACATCCGGATCCTACAATGGTTTTCGGTTTGCGCTCAGCGGTTGCGAAGGCCATCCGGCCGGAAGTTTCCGGCTTACAGCCGAGCCCATGACCGGCCAAGGCAAAGCTTTCTGCGTGGACGCAACTCAGAACGTGCGATTCTCTGAGGATGGCCGCGGAGCAACATGCCTGCTGAACGGCAAGGTCACTTCTCTGGGTGAAACGTGGGCTGTCGATCCGGTGTCGGTTACGGGTAAAAAGTGAGTTACTTTTGAAGAAACGGGTTGCTCTCGCGCTCTTCGCCGATCGTCGTCACCGGCCCGTGTCCCGGTACAACTTGTGTCTCGTCCGGCAACGCCAGCACCTGATTGTGCAGAGAGCGCATGATCTTGTCGAATGAGCCGCCCGGCAGGTCCGTCCTTCCAATGCTGCCTGCAAACAGAGTATCTCCCGCAATGAGCGTTTTCTGTTCGGGAAAATAGACGCAGATGCTTCCCTCGGTGTGCCCGGGCGTGTGAATCACATTTCCGGTTATTGCTCCAGCTTTCACGAGTGTGCCTTCATCTGCCGATTCATCCACCTTCACCTCGCCGGGTGCGCGCATTCCTATCCACGTCGCCTGCACGTCGAGCATTTTGAGCAGAGCCTGATCATTCTTGTTCAGCAGGATAGGCGCGCCGGTGGCCGCTTTCAGCTTCATGGCTCCGCCTACATGATCAATGTGCGCGTGCGTGATCACAATCTGCTTCAGCGTGAGCCGCTCGTTCTTCAGGATGGCAAGGATGTCTTCGATCTGGTCTCCCGGATCGATGACCATCGCTTCGCGTGTTTGGTCGTCACCGATGATCGAGCAGTTGCACTGCAGCGGCCCGACGGCAAGGATTTTGTGAATCATAAAAGAATGCTACTCGCTTCGAGCTTCTAGCCGCTAGCTTTTGCGCGCGCGGCCAAAAATGAGAACGCCCTCCCGGAGCGGAGGGCGTTTTGAGCTTGCAGCTAGAAGCTAGCCGATCAAAGCTATTTCTGCGCCGGCGCTACCGGGGTCTTCACGTTCTGCATGATCGAATTCGAACCGACCCTGCGGCTGGCAAAAATCGTGAGGGAGATGGACGTCAGCATGAAGATGATGGCGCACCAGGTGGTCAGGCGAGAGAGGGCCGTGGCAGCTCCGCGTGGACCAAAAGCCGTCTGGCTGCCCATGCCACCGAACGTGGCGGCGATATCGGCGCTCTTACCGTGCTGCAGCAGCACCACGACAATGAGAACGGCGCAAACAATAACATGGACCACGGTGATTAGGGCTGTAAGCATGCTTTGCTGGATTCCTTCTTAAGATGTATGGTGCGGAAGGGGGGATTTGAACCCCCACGCCTCTCGGCGCCACCCCCTCAAGATGGTGTGTCTGCCAGTTCCACCACTTCCGCACTGGTACGGCCAGTAACTCCCAATTGCGCTTGATGACGC
>JBAIYI010000174.1:0-2425 GCA_037915955.1 Terriglobales bacterium | reverse complement strand
GTGAACTTTTCTCCCATAGGTCACCTCCGACCCACATACCTGTTGTACGTATTAGACACGGAAACCCACCTCTTTGTTGCAGGAAAAATGAGGGCCTGCCTGACATTGGTAACGCAACCAAAGTAATACAAGTGGTTACAGGTGAATGGCATGGCCCTCGGCGCAAATCGGCGTACTTAGGATTTCCATGCAAATCTTTACTCAGCCATTTTGCTTAGATGAACGTCGAAACTGGCCTTACCAAGTAGCGAAGTCAATTCGAAAGCACGGAAGCGATCACCAACAAGTTCGCGTTGACGATACAGTCCCGGCTCGCTGTCCACGATTTCATGCCGCGCTTGCCAGTCAGACAGGAATTTCTCCGCGTCTTTCCTGCTCGGTTCAGCGGCGCTGCCCTGGGATGTGAGCGATTCCGCCGCGTACGACTGCAACAGCTTGGGCCAATACTTTCCCAGCAGCGAGCTGCTGGCAAAGAGATCAGCCCAGACGATTCGCCCTTTCACCGCGACCACCACGCCCACCGCGTTCTGATCTTTGAGCCGCTTGATCACGCTTTCGTACTGCTTCTGCATCGGCTCGGTGATCTGATCCATCTGCTGCTTGACGGCAGAATTCTCGATCACCTTGGCATACGACGTGGTTGCATGAAGCTCGCGAATGGGAGCCGGCGGCGGCACAGCCACGGCCCCACCGGTAATGCCCACGGGCCCTCCGATCGTGGATGGATCAGCTTCGTGCCCTGCAATCATCGGCGTCGCGCCGGGATGCGGGCTGAATCGGTCCGCCATGTTCGCACGCGCTGTATTCACGCTGTCCCACACCTTCTGTTGATTGGCTTCGGCCATGGCTTGCTTACGTACGCTTGGCTGCACCATCACGGATGCATGGGTGTCGAATTTTGATGAATTCTCAATCCAGCGGCCTGGCTCTACGCAAAAGACGCCCAGGTCCACAGGATCACTCTCGGGCGGAACAATCCTGTCTTTTGCCACGACCCTGTCCTGCTTGCCTCCGGTAACTACCTCACCTGCCAGCAACAAAAGCGGATGTTTGGAGTTATTTACCAGTACCAACTGGTTCACCCGAGCGCCGTAGCCTTGAACCACTGGATAGCCGCGGCGGCGGACCATGCCACCGTGCAGGTTGCCAGTTTCGGTGACGATCACATCCCCGGAACGTATACCCTCATCCAGGGTGATAAAGTCGCTGGTGTCATGCGAGCGGGAAGCAACCACAGGAAAGATGGTGAGATCGTGATGGGTAATCGGCTCCAGCAGTTTGTAATCGCCCAGACCGGGCTTGGTTTCACCTCCCGAAGCGGGAACAGAGAATGCGGCGGTCAGCAACAACAAGAGGGCCATGGAAGACCCCCAGAAAAGCACTTTCATACACTTCACCTCATGGTTGAGCCACCTTCATTGCAGAAAGAATGGGAAAAGTAAGCATCCTTGCAGGTAAAATTGAAAGCCTGTACTTATGAGCTCAGCGCCCAGCCCGATAGAAACACTGGCCAATGCTACCCGCGATCTCTACGAGAAATGCGGGGCGCAGAAGTATGACCTGAGCTATGAAGAGTTCCAGCACATCCTGGAGCAGATTGCGCTCAAGTACGTCCCCGGCGCGCCTGCCGCCCATAAGATCAAATTCTGGAAAGAGCTGCGGATCGAAGAGCTCGCTCTGGCCCGCGGCTGTGCCAACGGCCAGGAATACGCCTGGCAGATCTTCCTCACGCGCTACCGGGAGAAGCTTTACGACATCGCTCGCGGGATTACCCGCGAGGACTCCAGCGCCCGTGAGCTGGCTGACTCTATTTACGGCGACCTGTTCGGCACCTCCGAACGAGAGGGTAACCGCCTCTCCCGCCTGAGCTTTTACATGGGCAGGGGCTCCCTGGAGGGTTGGCTGCGCACGGTGGTGGCGCAGGAGTTCGTCAATCGCTACCGCAAGCAGAAGCGGCTGGTCAGCCTGGATGAGCAGGAAGAGGACGGAGTCCAATTCACGGCGTCAGATCCCGGTCCCAGCAGCGCCATGGATAGCCGCCTGAGCTCCGCGGTGGACGATGCGCTGGGAAGCTTAGGCTCTGAAGATCGCATGGTGTTGGCTGCCTACTATCTGGATGACCGCACACTTACAGAAATTGGAAGGCTGGTTGGGGTGCATGAATCCACCATCAGCCGGCGGCTGGAAAAGCTGTTGAAAGGGCTGCGCAAGCAGGTCATTATGGGCCTTACGGTTCGCGGAATGAGCCGCAGCCAGGCTGAAGAAATGCTCGAATCTGATGTACGTTATTTGCAGGTGGACGTGGGCAAAAAGCTGCAAGAAAATCTTCCTGCAGCGTTCCAACGTGATAAGGGTACAAATTAGCAATGCCTGAGTTTCCAACCATCGTACGCCAGCGGCTACGGGCCGGAGAGGACCGCAAAGG
>JBAIYI010000769.1:0-7506 GCA_037915955.1 Terriglobales bacterium | reverse complement strand
CATGCTCACTGCGCCGCTGCTGGGTTGGCTGGGGGACCGGTACCCGCGCAAGTACATCGTGGTCGGCGGCATCATGATCTGGAGCGGCTTCACGCTTCTCACCTGGCTGGTCACCGACTACAACCAGCTACTGTTCCGCCACACCATCGTTGGGATTGGCGAGGCCAGCTACGCGGCAATTGCACCGACGCTGATTGCGGACTCATTTCCGTTCGAGAAGCGCGGCCGCATGCTATCGATTTTCTTCATCGGACTGCCGTTTGGATCCGCGGCCGGGTATCTGGTGGGTGGATACTTTGCCCACCATTTCGGCTGGCGAGCACCTTTTATGGTGGCCGGAGCGCCCGGGTTCCTTCTGGCGCTGGTGCTCCTGTTCCTGCCTGAACCGCAACGCGGGCAATTCGAGCGCGAACACAGCACGGCTGCGCAGAGCACAGATGATCTTTGGATCGCCATCTCGAAGCTCTCGCGCAATGGTGCCTTTGTCACCGCATGCCTGGGCATGGCGGCATACACGTTCGCTGTGGGCGGGATGCAGGTGTGGATCCCAACTTTCCTGGAGCGCATACGCGGACTCAACCTGCAACAGGCAAACACCACCTTCGGCCTGATCACGCTGTTCCACGGGTTCGTGGCCACATTGCTTGGGGGATGGATAGGTGATCGGCTGCTGAAGCGCTATCCCGGCGCGTACTACACTTTTCCCGGCATCATGATGCTCATTGCTGTCCCGTTCATGGTGCTGGCCATCTACGTGGCCGGCCCCCTGATGTTCCCTTCCATCTTCATGGCGGTTTTCTTCCTGCTCATCGGCACCGCTCCAACTAACGCTGCCCTTGTGAATTCAGCGGTTCCTTCCATTCGCTCCACCGCGCTGGCAGTGAACGTGTTTGTTATTCACCTGCTGGGAGACGCGTTCTCACCTGCGCTCATGGGGAAAGTTTCAGACAAGACTTCCCTGCCAACAGCTTTCTGGATGGCCTTCATCGCCGCAGGCATTTCCGGCGTAATTCTGATTTATGGCGCACGATACGTGCCTCGCAGGCAGGCTGTTCCTGCATGAATTTGTTTTTCTGGGTGTCTGGGATTGCCTTGGCAGCGATCTGGCTGGTCCCGGTGATCGAATCAGCTGCTTATGGACATCGTGTGGCCACTATCACGGATCCAAAGTGGACGCCATCGCCAGACCACGATCTCCCTTCGTTGTCGGTGGTCGTTCCCGCACGGAATGAAGCGGCAACAATCGAAGCCGCGTTGCGGTCTTTGCTGGCGCTGGAGTATCCCGGCCTGACTGTCGTCGCGGTTGATGATCGTTCCACCGACGCGACCGGTGAAATTCTGGACCGCGTGGCGAAAGAACCTGCTGCAGCCGGAAAGCTGCGGGTGATCCACGTCCGCGAGCTCCCGCCGGACTGGCTGGGCAAGACGCACGCGATGTGGCTCGGCGCTCAACAAACCCAAAGCGAGTGGATCCTGTTTACTGACGCGGATTGCGTGTTTCACCGAGAAGCTCTGCGCCGGGCAATCCACTACGCGGAATTTACCAGGACAGATCATCTGGTGCTCATGCCAACTTTGGTCGCTCATAGCTGGGGCGAAAAGATGATGATCGCTTTTCTTCAGGTCGCAGGCGCGTTTGCCGTACGTCCATGGAAAGTGCCGGATCCTGAGGCTCGCGACTTCATCGGCGCAGGCGCCTTCAACCTGGTGCGCAGGAGCACGTACGAAAACATTGGCACGTTTGAAGCACTACGAATGCAGATTGTTGACGACCTAAAGTTGGGCGAGACGATCAAGCGTGCGCGTTTCCGGCAGGATGTGGTGTTGGGCCCGGGACTGCTCACTCTGCGCTGGTTCGAAGGTGTGCTAGGGCTGGTGCGCAACGTGGAGAAGAACATGTTTGCCCTGCTGCGGTTCAGGGTGACTCTGGTTCTGGCCGCCTGTGTGGGGCTGTTGTTCGTGAACGTCTGGTCCTTTCTCGGTCTACTGGTAGCGCCAGGCTGGTCGCGGGCGCCGTTTGCGTTGGCGATCGCTTTGATCGCAATTCGCTACCGCCAGAACGAGCGCGTGAGCGGAGTGCCGGCAATCGCGTTTCTCACGAACCCCATCGCTGCGGTCCTCACGGCACTGGCGGCTTTGCGGTCGGCTTTTGCGGTACTGCGAGATGGCGCTGTAACCTGGCGCGGAACGAAATACCCGGTAGACGAGTTGCGTAAGGCATCCCGCTGTTAGCGAAACAGGTTCTTGAGGATGAACAGCGCGTTCGCCGGCCGCTCCGCCAGCCGTCGCATCAGGTAGGGATACCATTCTGTGCCAAAAGGAACATAAACACGACAGCGCCAGCCATCTTTTACCAGCTTCAGTTGAAGATCGCGGCGAATTCCATAGAGCATCTGGAACTCAAACGCCGATGCAGGAATTTTCTCTTTCTGCGCGAACTCGATGGTCGCGCGGATCATGTTCTCATCGTGCGTTGCAATCCCGTGATAGACGCCGCTCTTGAGCAGCATCTTCATCAGCTTTACGTAATTGGCATCACTGTCAGCTTTGTTCTCGAACGCGACCTCCGGAGGCTCCTTGTACGCTCCCTTGCACAGACGCACGCGAATGCGTTTTTCAATAAGCTGCTCAACGTCTTTTTCGCTGCGGAACAGATACGACTGGATCACCGCGCCCACATGGCCGGCGTTCTCCGGCTGGGCGTGCAGGCGGTGTACGAAGTCCAGCGTGCGCTGCGTGTAAGGCGAGCCTTCCATATCCACGCGGACAAAATTGTCGATTCGCGCGGCATGCTCCACCAGGCCTGAAGCCAGGTCGTAGGCGAGTTTCTCATCGACGTCCAGACCCATATGGGTGAGCTTGAGGCTCACGTTCGCCTGCAATCCCAGGGCAGACATGCGGTCAAGCATCTGGTGGTAAAGCTGGGCGCTGTGGCGGGCTTCATCGGCGTTGGTCACGTTTTCGCCGAGATTGTCCACGCTAACGCCGAGCCCAAGCTTGTTCATCTGCTGCGTGGCCGCCAGCGCGTCTTCCACAGTGGTGCCGGCCACGAAGCGGCGTGAGAGCCGCTGCCCAATCCACGTCTTTTCCGCGGCGGCGCGGATGGACTTGCTTTCAGAAAGAGAAATGAAGGTGGCCCTCAGCATGGAACTCCCGGGCCGCACGGAGAGGCTGGTTCAGTCATAGAAGGCAAACATATGTTTGTAACACAAGAGCGCGGTATTAGGTACTTGGTAGTTGGTATTTGGCAGCGGGGACGGCCGGTCTCCGGATTTCCGGGGCCCGGTTCCGAGCTTAAGTTGATCAATCTCCGGCTGACGGCAGCCCCCTCGGCCCTGTGTGCGATCATGTTCTCGTGCAAGCGCAAAGTCTCACCACGCTGAATCTCTGGAAAAAGCATCTGGGCAAAGTCCCGGAATCCGTGTGGGAGGAAGTGCAACTTGAGAGGCTCATTCTGGCGGACAACGACTTAAGCGAGATTTCCGATGCGCTTGGCCGGCTCAGAATGCTGCGCATGCTCGATCTTGGTCATAATGAGCTGACGCGCCTGCCTGAGACGATCGGGGACCTCGAGGGCCTTACAGACTTCCTCTACCTGCACGATAACCGGCTGAGTGATTTGCCGGCATCTTTGGGAAAACTTAAGAAGTTGAAGTACCTGAATATCAGCGAAAATGCCTTTACCGTATTTCCGGAGTGCGTCACACGGATGACCGGATTGGCGGAGCTCCGATTCTCAGATAATCAGATTTCTTCCCTGCCCGAATCGATGGTCAGAGTTTCCAGCCTGCGCGAGCTTCATGCTCGCAACAACCGGCTGATCACATTACCTCGAATTATCGGCAGGATGAGTGAGCTCCGCCAAATCGATCTCAGGGGCAACCCGCTGACTCACCTGCCCGAAGAGATCGCAGCCTTGCCGCGTCTGGAGAAGCTGGATTTGCGATGGGTGGAGACAATCGAGTTGCCGGGATGGATCACCGATCTTGAACGGAGGGGCTGCCTGGTTTACCAGTGAGGGGTTTCCGACTGCTGGATCTTTCATAAGATCGCCGAATCGTTTGGACGACCAGAGCCAAGATGCCGCAAGCCAACGCGGCCGCCCAATATAGCCAATGCCCGTTCAAGTAGTTTGGTGAGCCATAGCGAGTGAAGAAATGGATCTTAGCGGCGATATAAATCAACCCGAGAGAGACAAGCAACACGATCTCTAAAATTTTCAACAGCTTGACCATTTAGGTCTGCCCTGTTCCATGCTCCCGACGTTACCGTCCGTGCTCTTCCAAAAACTTCTCCGTCTCAATAGCCGCGGCGCAGCCTGATCCCGCAGCGGTGATGGCCTGGCGATAGCGCCGGTCCTGCACGTCACCGCAGGCAAAGACGCCAGGGACGTTGGTGAAGACGAAGTCGCGGGTTTTGAGGTAGCCGTCGGCGTCCTTGTCGAGCTGGCCATTGAACATGCGTGCGTTGGGCTCGTGGCCGATGCCGAGGAACATGGCACTGGTCGGGAAATCCCAGACCTTCCCGGATTTCAGGTTGCGCAGCTTCAGGCCTGTGACTTCTTTGGCAGAGACGTCGTGCACCTCTTCCACGACCGTGTCCGTCAGGAACTCAATCTTCTCGTGCTTACGGGCGCGATCCAGCATGATCTTTGAAGCGCGAAAATGGTCGCGGCGATGGATCAGAGTGACTTTTGTAGCGAAACGGGTGAGGAACAGTGCCTCTTCCATCGCCGAATCGCCGCCGCCGATCACGGTAATCGGTTTGCCGCTGAAGAAGAAACCATCGCAGGTTGCACAGGAAGACACGCCATGACCGATGAGCGCCTGCTCGCTGGGCAAACCCAGCCAGCGCGCGGAGGCGCCACTGGCGACGATCAGCGTGCGCGTGTGGATGATCTTTCCGCCGCCGAAATCGAGCTTGAAAGGGCGCTCCATCAGGTCTGCCTTCACCAAGTGACCAGCCATGTACTCAGCCCCAAAGCGGACGGCCTGCTTGCGCATGTTGTCGATCAGCTCAGGCCCCTGAATGCCGTCGGGAAAGCCGGGAAAGTTCTCCACGAGCGTGGTGAGTGAAAGCTGGCCTCCCGGCTCATGACCTTCAATCACAAGCGGCTTCAGGTTGGCGCGGCCGGCGTAGATAGCGGCTGTGAGTCCGGCGCAGCCGGTACCCAGAATCACGGTATCGCGAATGGAATTGTCCATAACTGAGAGGTTGGATTCCTGACCCCTGATTTAGATTCAACCGGCACAGGCCGGGAAGATCATGGCTGCTTTTTCTGCGCTGCTTTTGTACCTGAAGTTTGTTTGCTGCTTGCCGCCGGCGCTGCTGAGCTGGTCAGCCAGTTCACGTCATAACGAAACGCCGTCGCCAAACCGAGCGCCTTGCGATAACGAGACATGATATCTGAGGCTTCGCGGAACAGCGGATCATAAGCACTCTGGTCAGCTTCCTGACAGCGCGCCAGCACAATTGAGTTTTTGCTGAAGCGCTCCAGCCTTATGCGGCTCACCGGGGTCTCGGTTGAAAGCACCGTTACGGGCGAGGCTGCACTGGAAGAAACGCGGTCTTCCAGGGAGATCTCGTGGAACTGTTTGGGATCGCGCAGGCGAAGCACCAGCGTCTCAATGATGTTGCTGCTGTCACGGCTTATCGAATACTGCGCAGTGAGGAACGGCGAATCGGCGGCCATATCCCGTCGCAGCCGGACAAAGCGCGAGTCAGGCGAATCCTGCAAGGTGGCGTGCCCGCGGGAGACTTCGAAATCCGGGCCAAAGCCCGGCTTGGCCGGAATTTTGGCGAATGCGCTCTTGATCTCCGCCTGGTCCTCAGCAGGAGGAGCGCAGACATTCAGGTAATGCACCTTGACCTGCGGCTGATCCGTGGCGGGCTGGGTTTTCTTTTCCGCCTCCTGAGCGAAGCAGAGGCTGCCGGCAAGGCAGATGACAATGAGAGCAGGCTTGAGCACGGGGCGATTTTAAACCATCGCCCCGCTTGTTTAGCTACGCAACATAGGAGGTGGACAGGATCACTGAGCCGGCTTGTTGGCCCACTCCTCCACCCAGCCGTTCACGGTCTTGTACCAGAGCTGGCTGTTCTGCGGCTTCATCACCCAGTGGCCTTCATCAGGAAAATAGAGCATTGCGGAGGGCACCTTGAGCCGCTGCAGCGTGGTAAAGAGCTGGAACCCTTCGGAGACGTCGAGACGGTAGTCGAGTTGCCCGTGAACCACGAGTGTGGGTGTCTTGAAATTGGCGGCTGAGAGGTGCGGTGACCATTTGCGATACATCTCGCGGTCGTTCCACGGCGTGCCCTTAAATTCCCACTCGGGGAACCAGAGCTCTTCCGTGCTGCCGTAGGCGGATTCGGTGTTGAACATGCCGTCATGAGAGACAAGGCACTTGAATCGCGTGGTGTGGCCCAGGATCCAATCGATCATGTAGCCGCCATAGCTGGCGCCCAGGGCGCACTCGCGCTCCTTGTCAACGAACGGGAAAGTTTTTTCAGCGTAGTCCAGGCCGTTCATCAGGTCCACATACGGCTTGCCGCCCCAGTCGCCGTTGATCTCGTCGATGAATTTCTGGCCGTAGCCGGTTGAGCCGCGCGGGTTGATCATGATCACTACGTAACCGCTGGCGGCAAACAGCTCGGCGTTCCAGCGATAGCTCCATTCGTCGCCCCATGCACCCTGCGGTCCGCCGTGAATGAGGAACTTGACCGGATACTTCTTCTTCTCATCAAAGTTCGGCGGTTTGACGAGGAAGCCCTGCACCTTTGCACCCATCGCGCCGGTGAACCAGAAGGATTCCAGAGGCTGCATCATGGTCAGGGACAGGACACGTTCATTCACGCGTGTAACCGGCTGGGCTTCTTTCTCGCCGATGGTCAGCCGGTAAATCTCGTTTGGAGCACGGACTGACATGCGCGAGAAGACAAGCGTCTTGCCGTCGGCCGAGACCTGGACATCGTCATTCGCGCCGCGCGCGAGTTCATGGATCTGATTGGGCTTATCGACGTCAATGCGATAGATGGGAACTTCGCCCTTGTCTTCAGAGGTGAAATAGATGGTTTTGGAATCCGGCGCCCAGGCGTAGTTCTCTATCCAGCGATCCACGCCTTCGGTAAGGTTGTTGATCTTCCCTGCCTTGCGATCGTAAACGACGAGCCGGAAGCGATCACTTTCATAGCCGGCGCGGGCCTGCATGCGCCAGGCGAGCCACTTGCCATCGGGCGAATAGAGTGGCGTGGAGTCACTGCCGGCGCTGACGGAGAGTTTCTTTGGCTCACCGCCGGTAATCGGTACCACGAATATTTCATTGTTGGTGCTGGTGGCTTCTACTTCATCAACATTGCTGGTGAAGGCGAGTTCCTGGCCATCCGGCGAAACGGCATAGAGGTCCTGTCCGCCCAGGCTGAACGGAGGCACATCATGGTCGCCCGGCGTCAAGTCTTTGGCCGCGCCGCCTTCCGCCGGAACCACAAACAGATGCGTGCGCTTGAAGGCTG
>JBAIYI010000759.1:0-11918 GCA_037915955.1 Terriglobales bacterium | reverse complement strand
TCAGCAAGCCGTCCCCTTTGGCGGTGTTTGCCTTGCCGCCGCTGGCCAGATAGAGCTTCTGGAACTTCGTCACCTCCAGCGGATAGGTTGCGCCATGCAGCCACTTGTTTGAGCCCATCACAAAAATGCTGACCAGCGGGTCTTTGGTAATTCCGTTGTCTACGCCTTTGAGCCAGTGATCGAACCAGCGCAGGTAGTCTCGCTGCAGGTCAATGATGGCTTTCTCGGTGAAGTCGCGCTCGCCGATCATGCGGCCGGCGGTGTCGGTGTGCCCCCATGGGCCAAGCGTGAGCTTCTGGTTGGCATGTTTGAAGCTGGCCATCTTCAAATAATTGAGCTTGCTGCCGATGCCGTCGCCATCAAACCAGCCTGACTGGTGGAACACAGGAATATTCACGTCTTTCAGCCGGTCGAGGAAGTTAGCCCGCTGCCAGTACGAATCGTTTGTGGGATGAGCAATCCACGTGCGCCAGTATGGGTTCTCCTTGCCCAGCACGGTTTTGTCGAGATCGATCACCGGCAGCGCCTTTAGCAGCTTTCCGTATTTCTTATCGCCAATTTTGCTGAAAGCCGCCCCTGAGATATCGGCTGTGGCTTCGCTCTCGAGGACATCTGCCCACCAGATGGAGCCCCACATGAAGAAAGCGCCGTATTCGTAAGGCAGGTTGTAGAACGGATCAGGCGGCGCGACGTTGGGAATCATGGTGACCAGATGTGGCGGATGCTCGCTGGCCGCCCACCACTGCACCCAGCCCAGGTACGATCCGCCAATCAGCCCGACTTTGCCGTTGGTGTAAGGCTGCTTCGCCAGCCACTCAATCGCGTCATAGCCATCGTGGGCCTCGTTGACGAAAGGCTCCCATGTGCCCGGCGACGCGAACCGGCCGCGGCAGTCCTGCACGGCAAACGCGTAGCCGCGCCGCGCGTAGTATCTGGCCTGCAGCTCGCCCATGTCTTTCTTGTAGGGCGTACGGACAAGAATCAGCGGCGGCTTCTCAACACCCTTGGGAAGATAAAGATCAGTCGCGAGCTTCACTCCATCGCGCATGGGCACACCGACCGCGCGCTGCACCTCGACTTCGTACTTCGGAGCGGAGAGCAGCGGATCGGCGGCTTCAGCATGCCGCAACGTGGCATAGCCTTCGCGAACAAAAGCGGCTTTTTGTGCGGGGACTTCGATGTCATAGACCTTATTGGCATCGTCGGCAAAAACCTCAAGATCGACACCGGGAAGGGCATAGATGAACTTGGTGAGTGACAGGTCTTTTCCAGCTACCGAGCGCTGCAGCTTCTCTTTTGCCTCGAGGGTCACGTCCTTAGTGACTCCGGGCAGGATCACGAGCTGAAATTTCTGCACGCCGCCTTTGCCGCGATCGTAAGCGCGAATAGCCTGGCTGGCGAGCAGCGGCGCGTTGTTCTCATAGAGCAAAGCGCCTTCGTGCGTATCAAACGTAGTGGTCTTGTCTTTGAGGGTGCGGGTGACGGAGGAACCGTCGCGAACCAGCTTCGCCGTCGCGGCTGGAGATTCAATGTCGATCTGTTTCCAGCGGCCATCTGCATCGGGAGTGATTTTGAGGCTGGCGTTCACCGTCTGGCCCGCGAAGGTTATGGTGGCGTGGTTCTCAAAGCTGCCGTCTTTTTTCCAGGAGCCTTTCAAAGTGCCAAGCTGCTCTTCATTTACCAGCAGGTTGAACGTAGCTTCATCTTCGAAACCGGCAAGGCTGGCGGGTAGTCCATTTTTCTCTTCGGCTTTTGCTGTGGTTTGGCTCCCTGCACCTTGGGCTGAAGCCCGCTGCAACATAAGAGGCAGCGTTGCGGGGCCCTGTTTCCACTCGCCCTGCATCTCTGACTTGCCCGGATCAAATCGGCCTTCATAAGAACCGCCGATCGCGGCAAACTGAATCGTTACGTGGCTGCCTTCCCGCTTCACGCTGCTGGCAGGAATGCCGCTGGCATTCTGGTCAGGGCTGTCCATGGTGGCGCTGTAACTGCCGTCGTCCGCCCTGCTGACCTTCAATACCAGCCGAAGCTTTTGTGCGCCGGTATCAAGTGCCCCGTGCCACTCGCCCTGGATGGTTCCCAAGAATCCTCCTGTGACTCCGGTGACTGTATTCGATTGGCCGCTTTTAGTATTAGCTTGCGGCCCCGATGACTGGCCGCTGGAGTTTAGGGCCAGAACTGAAGAGAGCACAGCCAGGACTGCGATACGCATGGTGATATCTCCTTAACTGCACGGGGGACCCTGAGTCGTGGTGGGGGAAAGCTGATCTCACCACGCGCCAGAGTGGAAGTCAAATGCTCACCTGAAATACGATTGAGGGTCTCTGAAGTTTCAATCCCAACAAAATGATTCTTCCAGGCGTTTATCCCATCATCGAGTTTTCTTTCTTTGCTTCGGCGGCTGATCCGATACCAAAGCTGCTCGCCTTTGCCGAGGAACTGCTGAGCGGCGGCGCCACGCTGGTCCAATACCGCGACAAGTCTTCCGATCCCGCCCGCTTCCTCAGCCATGCCCGAGAGCTACGTCGCATTACCCGTGATCGTGCGACGCTGATCATCAATGACCGCGCCGATCTGGCGCTGGCCTGTGATGCCGATGGCGTCCATCTTGGCCAGGATGACCTTAGTCCTGAAGCAGCACGGCGGATCTTTACTGCTGCGGGTCGCGAGAAGATGATCATTGGGTTTTCCACGCACAACTTGGATCAAGTCCGCCTCGCCGACGCGATGCCCATCGACTACGTCGCCGTGGGGCCGGTATTTGCCACGGCGTCCAAGGCCAACCCTGATCCAGTCATCGGAGTAGAAGGCGTGCGGCTGGCGCGTGCAGTTACTAAGAAGCCGCTGGTTGCAATTGGGGGGATTACCCGAGGAAACTGCCGCGAAGTAAAGCAGGCGGGCGCCGATTCTGTGGCGGTGATCTCTGATCTTTTTGAGTCCCCGGGGAAAGCTGTTGCAGATTTTCTGCGGGTTTTGCGGTAAAACATACAGAACCAAATTATGTCCACGTCAGCGGAAGTAAGCTCAAACGCCCGGAACGCTGAGAGTTCTGAGCTGGTCAAAGGCCTCGGCCTGACCAGCGCAACCACCCTGGTCATGGGATCCATGATCGGCTCCGGCATCTTTATTGTTTCTGCCGAAATTGCGCGTGAGGTGAACTCACCCGGCCTGCTGATTCTGGCGTGGGCTGTGACCGGCTTCATGACCATTGTCGGCGCGCTTTCCTATGGTGAGCTGGCCGCGATGATGCCGCGCGCCGGCGGACAGTACGTTTACCTGCGTGAAGCGCTCGGACCGATCTGGGGATTTCTCTACGGCTGGACGCTGTTCATGGTCATCCAGACCGGAACCGTTGCGGCGGTGGGCGTGGCGTTCGGAAAATTCCTGGGATACTTCTTCCCGGCAGTTTCCGCGGACAACTGGATCATCCATCTCTGGAAAGTGCCGCCCATTCACATCGGCCCCATGGTGCTGGGCAACATGGACGTGGGACTCAATACGCAGAACCTCTGCGGAATCGTGATCGTCCTGTTCCTGACCGGGCTGAACATTTTCGGTATTCGTGGCGGCGCGCTGGTCCAGAACATTTTCACGATCGCCAAAGTCGCTGCGTTGGCGGCGCTGGTGCTGGCCGGAATTTTCGTCGGACGAAACGCACAGGCGATCGCGGCCAACTTCTCCAACTTCTGGCGCTGGGATGCGCCGCACTCCGCCACAGGAACCCTGGCTGGGCCGTTCGTTGGTGTCCTGACGATTCTCGCTGTGGCGCAGGTAGGCTCGCTTTTCTCCGCCGACGCGTGGAACAACGTGACCTTCACTGCCGGCGAAGTTCGCAATCCCAAACGCAACCTGCCGCTCTCGCTCGCGATTGGCACCGGCGTGGTGATCCTGCTTTATATCGCCGTGAACTTTATCTATCTGGCCGTGTTGCCGATGGACGGTGACGCGAACGCCGCCAGCGTGTTTGCTCGCGGCATCAAGTATGCGACGGCTGATCGTGTGGGCACCGCAGCGCTGCAGCAGATGTTCGGCAGCTCAGGCGCGGCGCTCATGGCCATCGCCATCCTTATTTCTACCTTCGGCTGTTGCAACGGCCTGATCCTCTCCGGCGCGCGCGTTTATTACGCCATGGCCAAGGATGGCCTGTTCTTCAAGTCAGCCGGTGAGGTTCATGCCCGCTATCGCACCCCGGTGATCTCGCTGCTGGTGCAGGCGGTGTGGACGTGCATTCTGTGCCTGTCCGGCACGTACGGGCAGTTGCTGGATTACATTATTTTTGCTGTGCTGGTCTTCTATATATTGACCATCGGCAGTCTTTTCGTGCTGCGGCGCACCGAGCCAAATGCCGAGCGGCCCTACCGGGCCATCGGCTATCCGTTACTTCCCGCCATTTATATCGTGATGGCCTTGTTTATTGATGTCGTATTATTGCGCTACAAACCGCAATACACCTGGCCGGGCCTGATCATCGTGCTGCTGGGCATTCCGGTGTACCTCGTGTGGACGCGCCGGACCGCCACGGCAAGAGCCTGACCAAACACCTAAGGAGAAACGCTGCATGGCCAATTTACTGGCTACGAAGCCGATGGATGTGTTGCTCGCCGAATCGAAAGAGGAAAACGAGCACAGCCTTAAACGGGCACTAGGACCGGTCAATCTCATCACTCTCGGCATCGGCGCAATCATCGGCGCCGGAATCTTTGTATTAACCGGCGCTGCCGCCGCTCAATACGGCGGTCCGGGAATTGTGCTTTCATACATTTTTGCCGGTACGGGCTGCGTCTTTGCCGGTTTGTGCTATGCAGAATTTGCTGCCCTGATCCCTATCGCCGGCTCTGCCTATACCTACGGCTATGCCACTCTGGGTGAAATTTTTGCCTGGATCATCGGATGGGACCTGATTCTGGAATATGCATTCGGCGCTGCGACCGTGGCATCCGGCTGGGCCGGCACAATTGTCGCTTTCGTCCAGGGTTTTGGCATCAACCTGCCGCCCACGTTAACCAACGTTCCCGGCACACAGATGGTTCTGTATCAGAAAAACTGGATGCCTCTGAACACGATTCAAAAAACCCTGACCGATGCCGGGATCGACTGGCATACCCTGCCGCACGTGACGGCTGTCTTCAACCTGGTGGCGTTTCTGGGAATCCTGATTGTGACCACGGTGTTGGTGATCGGCATTAAGGAATCGGCAAACTTCAACTCCGCTATCGTCTTTGTGAAACTCGCCGCCGTGCTCATCTTCATCGCTGTAGCGGGCAATTACGTTTCTCACCATATGGCCCAGGCAAAAGCCAACTGGACGCCTTTCATCCCGCCCAATACCGGCGCATATGGCATTTACGGCTGGTCGGGTATCGCCCGCGGCGCCGCAGTCGTCTTCTTCGCCTATATCGGTTTTGACGCTGTTTCCACCGCCGCACAGGAGGCCAAGAACCCTCAGAAAGATATGCCCATTGGCATCCTCGGGTCGCTTGCAGTATGCACCGTCCTTTATATAGTGGTTTCCCTGCTGCTTACTGGCGTTGTGCATTACACGCAGCTCAACGTCGCCGCTCCGGTTTCATTGGCCATGTCGGTTACCGGCGTATGGTGGGGAAGTTTCCTGGTGAATATAGGCGCAATTGCCGGGTTAAGCACCGTGATGCTGGTGATGTTGCTCGGTCAATCGCGCGTGTTCTACTCCATGTCGCGTGATGGACTGCTATGGAAGTGGGCTGGTGAGATTCATCCCAAATTCCGTACGCCCTGGAAATCCACCATCATTGTCGGCGTGTTCGTTGCTTTCTTTGCCGCGCTGATACCAATCGGCATTCTCGGCGAACTGGTCAGCATCGGAACCTTGCTGGCATTCGTGATTGTTTGCGCGGGCGTATGGGTGCTGCGGCGCAAACGTCCAGACATGCCGCGGCCGTTCAAGACACCCTGGGTCCCCTTTACTCCCATTGCAGGAATGCTGGCATCATTCTGGCTCATGCGTTCGCTGCCCGCTGACACCTGGATTCGTCTGGTTATCTGGCTAATTATCGGCATGGTGATCTATTTCACTTACGGACGGCATCACAGCAAAGTGCAAAAGGGACCCGCAACGGCCCTGCAGTCACAAGTTGGCAGATAACTTTCTCGCACACGCAACCTCAACACCCTCCGCCACGGCGGAGGGCTTTTCATTTAGAATGAGCGGTTTTCTTTTGAGGTAATACTGCGTCTAAATCTCCCAAGGACCCAGAATGGCCAATCTTTTCGCCACCAAGCCACTGAACACGATTCTTGCTGAAGCCCACGAGACAGGCGAGCACAGCCTGCGGCGCGCGCTCGGGCCGAATAACCTGATTGCCCTCGGTATCGGCGCGATCATCGGAACCGGAATCTTCGTTCTCGCCGGAACCGCAACGGCGCAGTACGCGGGGCCTGCGATCGTACTCTCATTCATTCTGGCCGCCACGGGATGCGTTTTCGCGGGGCTCTGTTACGCCGAGTTTGCTTCATCGATTCCAGTAGCTGGATCGGCCTACACCTATGGTTACGCATCTTTGGGCGAGTTACTGGCATGGATCATCGGCTGGGACCTGTGCCTGGAGTACGCGTTCGGGGCGGCGACGGTGGCCTCCGGCTGGAGCGGATACCTGCTCAGCCTGCTGGGCGACTTCGGCATCAAGCTGCCTGCGTCACTCGCCGGTACGCGCTGGGACGAATTCGTCTACTACAACAACCACTGGGAGCCGATCAATCTGCTGATGCCCAAAATCCAGTCGGGCGAGATCAACCCGGCGGCGCTTCAGCACCAATTTGGCGTTTTCAATCTTTTCGGATTCATCGCCATCATGATCGCCACGCTGATCCTGGTCATCGGCATCAAGGAATCGGCCAACTTCAACACGGGCATTGTTTACGTAAAAGTTTGCGTGCTGATCGTGTTTGTCTTTATCGGCGGCGCCTACCTGCTGAAGCATCCGGAGCTGATGAAGGCGAACTGGCATCCCTTCATGCCGGCTGCGACGCCCGATGGGCGTTATGGTTGGGGTGGCATCAGCCGCGGCGCCGCGGTGATCTTTTTCGCCTATATCGGGTTTGATGCAGTCTCGACGGCAGCCCAGGAGGCGAAGAACCCCTCGCGTGACATGCCGATTGGAATCCTTGGCTCGCTGGTGATCTGTACCATCCTCTACATCGTGGTGGCGGGAATTCTTTGTGGCCTCGTTAACTACAAGTTTCTCAATGTCCGCGATGCGATCGCAGTTGGCATTGACCGAACCGGAGTCGGATGGGGCAGCCTGCTGGTGAAAACCGGCGCGCTTCTGGGCTTGAGCAGCACCATGGTGGTGATGCTGCTGGGCCAGTCGCGCGTCTTCTTCTCCATGTCGAAAGACGGCCTGTTGCCAGGTATGTTCAGTGCGGTGCATCCCAAATTCCGCACACCCTGGATTTCGACGCTGCTGGTGGGCACCTGCGCGGCGTTTCTTTCGGCATCGCTGCCTATCGACAAGCTGGGCGACATGGTGAATATCGGAACGCTGCTGGCCTTCGTGATCGTTTGCGCGGGCGTTTGGATCGTGCGCCGGCGCAATCCTAATCTGGAACGGCCATTCAAAACCCCGTGGGTTCCATTTGTTCCCATCATGGGCATGCTGATCTCCGCCTGGTTGATGTACAACCTGCCCTGGGAGACGTGGGTTCGTCTGGTGGTTTGGCTGGTGATCGGATTGTGCATCTATTTCGGTTACGGAAGGAAGCATAGCCGGGTGCAGAGGGGCGCCGTCTAGAGATCGGGGGATCGGGAGATCGGGAGATCGGAACGCGGGGCCGGGACACATCTACGGGCTCGCAATATTCCGCTTCGGACTGGTCACGACTTCCGTGTCATAGTCTGACTCCTTGGAAATCCTCTGTGTCTCCGTGCCTCCGTGGTGAACGTTGAGCTTGTAATGACAATCACATCAACGGCTATCATCCTGTTCTAGAATGAAGCGCTGGTCTGCCATGCCGCTGAACCTGCAACGCTTCCGGCTGCTCAAGATCTTTTTGATCGCCCTGCTGGCGCTCACGTTTGCCGGCACCGTGGGGTTTCGCTACATCGAGCACTGGCCCTGGTTTGACTGCTTCTACATGGTGATCACCACGTTCACCACCATCGGCTACCAGGAGGTACATCCGCTTTCGCACGCGGGCCGGGTTTTTAATACGTTCCTGATCATCACCGGGGTATCGCTGGTGTTCATGATGATCGGGGCGCTCACACAAGCTTTGCTAGAATTCGAATTAGGGAAGGTTTTCGGAAGGCGCCGTATGGAACGCGAGGTCGCCGGGTTAAAGAATCATTACATCATTTGTGGCGCGGGACGCGTGGGCCACAGCGTGGCCGCTGAACTGGCGCGCAAGCCGTGCCCGTTTGTGATCATCGACTCGGAAGAGAGGATTGCTTCCGATCTCGATCCCAGGTGGCTGGTCATGACCGGCGATGCCGCAAGCGAGAAAATCCTGCGCGAGGCGGGAATCGACCGGGCGCTCGGCCTTGTCGCTGCAACTACCACGGACGCCACTAACATTTATATAGTGCTCACGGCCCGCAGCATCAACCCCGGGCTCAAGATCATCGCTCGCGCGAGTGAAAAGCGCGCGGAAAAGCACCTCAAGACCGCGGGCGCGGATGTGGTGATTTCGCCTTATGCCGCCGCGGGACATCGCATTGCGCAGAGCTTCCTCCGCCCCAAGGTGCTCGACTTCCTCGACATCGCCACCGCGCGCTCCGGCACCTTCGAGATGATCATCGAAGAGATCCGTGTGGGCGAGGGATCTTCTCTGGCCCAGGCGACCGTGGGCAGTTCCGGAATCCACCATCAGTTCGGCATCATGATCCTGGCGATACGCCGCGCTGACGGCGATACCCGATTCAACCCCACCGCACAGGATGCCATCCGCGCCGGCGATTATCTGATCGCCATGGGCGAGCCAGTGCAGCTTGCGAAGCTGGAAGCCCTTGCAGGGGCGACGGCAACTGCGGCCTCATGAAAATTGTCACAGCAGCGGAGATGCGGGAGATTGACCGCCTGACCACCGAGCGCTACGGTGTTCCCTCGCTCACGCTGATGGAAAATGCCGGCACAGCTGTGGCCGAATTCGCGCAAAAGCATTTTGATTTCAAGACCGTGTGCGTGGTCTGTGGCAAGGGCAACAACGGTGGCGACGGTTTCGTAGCCGCGCGCAAGCTGCTTGAAGCTGGAAAGCAAGTTGCAGTCATCATCTTGGCAAAGTCGGCAGAAGAGCTGCGCGGCGATGCGGCAGAGATGTTCAAGAAGTTGCAGGTCCAGCCGATCTGGGTCAGCGAAGAGGCTGACCTCGAGAAGGCTGAAGTGCAGGAGGCGCTCAAGGCTGAGCTGATTGTGGATGCGATCCTGGGCACGGGGTTCAAGCCGCCTTTACAGGGACTCGGTCGAAGGGCAGTTGAGGTGATTAACCGAACTGGCACGCATGTGCTGTCGGTTGACCTCCCTTCCGGTGCGTACAGTGACAGCCTTCTCTCCGCCCGTGATCAGGGACTCATGGCGAAGTCGGACGGCATTGTCACATTCACCGCTCCCAAGCCGTTTCACGCGTTCGCAAATGCGACGGGAGGTCCCGTCGCGGTGGCGAGCATCGGCTCGCCATTCGAGCTGGTCCTGGAATACGGCGAGTTGGAGATGGAAGTCTTTGCGCGGGCTTACCTCAACGTGGTCTTCTCGCCGCGTGCAGCCGATGCACACAAGGGAGACTTTGGGCACGTTCTGGTTGTGGGTGGATCGGTGGGCAAGGCCGGCGCAGCCGCGATGGCGGGGATGGCGGCGTTGCGCGCGGGAGCAGGATTGGCCACGGTGGCCTGTCCACGCTCTGTCCAGCCCACGGTAGCGGCTTTTGCTCCGGAACTGATGACTGAGCCGCTGGCTGAAACTGAAGCTGGAACTATTTCCCAGCGAGCGCTAGAAACTATCGAGAGACTTGCTAAGGGTAAGGATGTAATGGTGCTGGGGCCCGGGCTATCGCGCAACGCGGAAACAGACCAGCTCGTCCGCAAACTCGTGCCAGAACTAGATGAACTTCAGTTGGTTCTCGACGCAGATGGGTTGAATGCGTTCGCAGGCCATCCGGATGAGCTGCGACGCAAGGGACTGTTGATCATGACACCGCATCCGGGGGAACTGGCCCGGCTGAGCGGTTCGGATATCTCCACGATCGAGGCCGGGCGGCTCCGCGCTGTTCGGGATGCGGCCAAAAAGCACGAGGCTATTGTTGTTCTCAAAGGCCATCGCACTCTCACAGCAACACCGGGCGGCGATGTCTGGGTGAACGTAACCGGGAACCCAGGGATGGCCAAGGGAGGATCAGGAGACGCGCTTTCAGGAATAATCGCGGCCTGCCTGCAGCAGATGCAAGGTGGATTTGGAAGAACGAGTTCCACCAGCAAGATGCAGCGAATGCAAGAGCTCTCAAAAAGGCGAGAGCAGGGAGATGCAGAAGCTGCACGAGAATTGGAGGAGCTTGGTCAAAGAATGGCTTTTGGCGGGCTCAGTTTCTTTACAGCTGCCGCAGTGTGCCTGCATGGATTAGCTGGTGATGCCGCCCGCGATACGCACGGCGAAGTCTCAATGGTCGCAACTGATCTGATAAGCAGCATCGGAGAGGCACTCAGGAGTTGCCGCAGCGAATTTGGCGTTTATAACTTGATGTACCTTCAGGGATGAAAACCTACGAAACTCATTCAGCCGAAGAGACCACCGACCTAGGCCGCCAGCTTGCCCGCGAGCTCAAGCCCGGGAGCGTCGTACTGCTGCGCGGTGACCTGGGAGCAGGGAAGACCACACTGGTGAAGGGCATTGCGGAAGCTTTTCATGCCGCTGAAGCAGAGTCTGTGACCAGCCCGACTTTCACCCTCATTCACGAATATCGCGGCCCTGAGGTGACGCTGTTTCACATCGATCTATACCGTATCGACACGCAACGCGAACTGGACACGCTGGCGCTCGATGATCTTATGGAGCCGAACACGATCCTGCTGATCGAGTGGGGAGAGAAGTTTGAGCGGTTCGCGAAGGAGCGCGATGTGGAAGTTGCGATTGAGCATCGTGGCGGGGATGATCGCGTCGTGCAGGTGAATACAAACACCTTTGAAACGCAGAGGAAGTGAGGACGCAGAGGAACCGCAGAGCACCTCCGCCGTCTCGGTGTGGAGACATTGATCCTTCTGAAGGCGCAGGCAAGAGTGCCTGCGCTCCACAATCTATATATTGGTAAGAGAGAGAGGCGGCAGTGCCGCGTCTCTACGCCGTGATGGTGTCGCCCCTCTAGCGTGCGCAGAGTTAGGGATCCACGTTGCTCGGGGGAGCTCTAATGCGACCCTGGAGGTGTATGTTTAATGGTCATCCAGATGAGCCATGCTCCGTTGAGTACAAACAGCAGGGCAGCGGGAACAAAGAACTGGTGGACGGGCCAGCGCATAACAATGGCCGCCCAGAGAACGGCGCCGACGATCAGGAGATCGATCAGCACGTAGATGACCATGATTTGTGTGCGGGACATTTGAGTTGTGATTTGACTTTATCGTGCCTTTAATGGGTTGGCCAATATCTAATTCAATTCGATAATTCCGATACCAGAGGCGCACTTTTCAAAGTGGCATTCTTCACTTCTGATCTCGCACCTACGGCGCTCCAATAATGTTATTGACCCGAACCCCCGGTTCCGGCGCTGCGCGCCTTTACCGGGGGCTAACCTCATGGCGCGCCTCCGGCGCTCGGATCATCGCACAACATGATTTGTAGAGACTTGAAGACGCCCTCGCCCTGATTCTGATTCGCGAAACATTGTGAATGCCAACACCTCGCTCATTGATCTCGCCTATTCGAGGCGCACGTTTTCAAAGTGGCACTTCTTCAATTTGGTGT
>JBAIYI010000382.1:0-4037 GCA_037915955.1 Terriglobales bacterium | reverse complement strand
TGGTCAATTGAGGTTTTTCATGGGATTTTCAGGGTAAAGCCCTGACCAGCGGCTGCCCGACAGGCGCTGCTGCCTCCCCAGATGCAATCGCTTCGTAGACAAGACCAGCCGGTAACCCGGCTGGTTTTTTTGTGCTTTGTAGCCAGATGTTCAAATCCATGGCCGACTTGAAACGTTCGACTTACAATGGCAGCGCAGCCGATGTATTCTCCCCGGTTCACAACCCAATATCTGCGCGATTTCCAGCGGGCCCTGCTGACCTGGTACGCCCACGCGCAAAGGAAGCTTCCCTGGCGCGGCGAGAGCGATCCCTACCGGATCCTGGTCTCAGAGATCATGCTGCAGCAAACGCGCGTGGCAGTGGTCACGGAACGATACAGGCGGTTTCTCCGGCGCTTCCCAACAGCAGCGCATCTGGCACGGGCGCGCGAACAGTCAGTGCTTGCCGAATGGAGCGGCCTTGGTTATTACCGGCGAGCCAGGTCGCTGCATGCTGCGGCCAAAGTTGTCCGGAACGCAGGAGGATTCCCCGAAACCTCTACTGAACTCATGGAACTGCCGGGCGTTGGCCGGTATACCGCGGCCGCTGTGGCCAGCATCGCTTATGGCCAGGCGGTAGCGGTGGTTGACGGCAATGTCAAACGTGTTCTTGATCGCCTGACAGGCAGCAGCCTGAACGAGCAGGATTACTGGTTGCTGGCCGGCGAGTTGCTCGATCGCGATCAGCCCGGCGATTTCAACCAGGCCATGATGGAACTGGGGGCGACGGTCTGCGTACCGCGCAGTCCGCTGTGTGAAGGTTGTGCAGTGATTGAGTTCTGTGCGTCCCGTGGCGATCGGGGGCAGCAGAAGCAGGAGCGCCGCCGCAAAGGGATACTGAGATATGCAGTGGTGCGGCGTGAGGGAGAGCTCCTGCTGCGGCGTCGTCCGGCGGAATCGTCGCTCATGCCCGGGATGTGGGAATTGCCGGAGGCTGGGAGTGCAAAAAGGAAGCCACTGCTGAAGCTGCGGCATTCGATCACAGTAACTGATTACACTGTGCTGGTTTATGCCGGTCAAACACAGGCGAGCGAAGGCAGCTGGGTGCCCCTGCGCACACTCCCTCGTCTTGCACTCACAGGACTGACGAGAAAAGTGCTAAACGGGCTGAAACTGCTGGCTCAGTGAACCCAAGGCAGCCTTTACTCGCACCTCAAAGCTATGTTCGGATCCACGCGGGCGGCCCGTCTTGCCGGGATATAGCATGCCAGCAGCGCGACGCACGACAGCAAGACTGGGACGACTGCAAAGGTGAGCGGATCAGTGGCTGTGATGTGATAAAGCTGGCCTGCAAGAAGCCTGGTAAGAGCCAATGAGGCGAGAAGACCCCCTGCAACCCCAACCAAAGCCATGGCGGATCCCTGACGCAGAATCATGCCCATTACGCTCGTTCGTGAAGCTCCCAGGGCCATTCGAATCCCAATCTCCTGCGTACGTTGGCTGACCACGTACGCGACCACGCCGTAAATTCCAATGGACGCAAGAACCAGCGCGAGCGCGGCAAAGGCGCCGAACATGATCATGGATAGCCGCCGTGTGGCGAAGGATTCCGCCATCAGGTCTTCGATCGTTTGCTCTTCTGAAACAACGTTTTGGCTGTTCAGTTCGGCCATTGCCTGGTGGGCAGCCTGGAAGATCTGATTGGGAGGAAGCTGCGATCGCAACACAACGCCCATGCCGCCGGCGAGTCGCGAAACGCTTCCGTCAGGCTTCTGCGGGGCGGAGGTGTACATCTGCGCCTGAAGCGAATGAGTCTCATCCGCATCCAGCCCCCATTGTTTAACATGTCTTACTACGCCGACGATCTCAGCAACCCGGTCAGATTGTTTTATATGGACGCGACCCCCAATGGGGTTCTGATTGGGAAAAAAGCGATTTGCAAATGACTCATCTACCACGATCACGGGTGTGGAGTCGTGGCTGTCCTGCGGTGTGAACAGCCTGCCCCGCAGAAGTTTGATTCCCATGGTCTGGAAATATCCGGGAGTAACGTCATACCAGAGCGTCCAATCCATGTCATTGTCGCTGGCTGGACGCGGCTGGCCGTCAAGCCAGAACTGCTGCTCGGAATCGCTGGCCAGTGGGAAGCTCTCCCATCCCATTGCTGCGCTTTCAACGCCAGGAATCCGGCTGAGGCGTTCTTCTACCTGACGCAGGGCCGCCCTGATTGCGTCCGGCGGCTCGCTCTGGACGGATGGAGCGAGCGTGAGATCGAATCCGATGACGCTGTGCGGTGTGAACCCGGGATCCACCTGCAAGATGCGATAGACGCTGCGCAGCAGCAGGCCGGCGCTGATCAGCAGCGTGAGGGCAAGCGCCATCTGTACACCGACGAAGATGCTCTGGGTTTTATGGCGGCTGGCGATGGTGCCTCGCCCACTGCCCCTGAGCTGCGACTGTGCACCGGCGCGCGATATCCGAAGCGCCGGTACCAGGCCAAAAAGAATTCCCACGCACACAGAGACGCCAAGAGCGAACAGAAGCACATGCGAGTCGATGCGAATCTCATGAATGCGCGGCAGGTTGGGAACCCTGACGGCCAGGCGTGTCACGAAGACTGCAAGGAGCAGCCCGAGCAGGCCTCCGCCAAGTCCGAGCAGAATTGTTTCGGTCAGCAGTTGCCGGATTACGCGACGGTTCGTCGCTCCCAGCGCGGAACGGACCGTGAACTCACGCAAGCGAATGGAGGAGCGCGCCAGCAGCAGATTCGCGATGTTGACACTTGCAATCAGCAGCACCACGGTCACGGCGCACAGGAGCACCAGCAGAAGCGGCCGGATCGCTCCAGTCATCTGTTGCTTCAAGGGAACCACTTTGGCACCAATCCCGGTATCCGCGTCAGGATAGGTGCGCGCAAGGTTGGCACAGACCCGGTCCATCTCAGCCTGGGCCTGGGCTGGTGTGATTCCCGGCCTGAGGCGGGCAAAAGCTCGTGTTCCGAAGGCATTGGCACGATTCATTAAGCCAGGGTTCTTCCACTGTCCGATTGGCGTGTAAATGTCGCCTTCATGAAAGTTGACCAGGCGAAGGTGAAAGCTCTCCGGGATAACACCGATAATCGTGTGCCCGGCGCCGTCGAGATTCACCTGCGTGCCTACAATCGAGGGCGATGCATTGAACTTGCGTTTCCAGAGGCCCTCACTGATCAGTACTACCGGCGGCGCACCGGGACGGTCGTCCTCAGCGGTAACGTCACGGCCAACCACAGGAGTCACTCCAAGGAGAGACAACAGCCCGGCTGAGACCATCTGGCCGCGCAACTGCTCTGCCCGGCCGTTCCCGATGAGGCTCATTGCGTTGAAGCGGTACAACGCCATAGCAGAGAAGACGCCGTTGTCTTTCTGCCAGTCGAGAAAATTGGGGTAAGAGATGGAGCCCTGGGCGAAGGCCACTTTGCTTTCATGCAGGACGACCAGACGGTCAGGATCCAGAAAGGGCAGCTGGTTCAGTAGCACGCCGTTCACGATTGAGAAAATCGCTGTGTTTGCACCGATGCCGAGCGCGAGGGTAAGGAGCGCTACCGCCGTAAAGCCCGGAGTGCGGCGCAACAAACGAACGCCATAGCGGACATCCTGAAACAGGGTCTCCCAGAAATGGATACCCCGGGATTCTCGGCATTGCTCCTTGATGGCTTCCGTTCCGCCGAACTCGAGCTGTGCCGCGCGTCGTGCTGCTTCGCGGGACAGCCCTGAACCCTCCAGCTCGGCTGCGCGCTGTTCGACATGGAAGAGCAGTTCGGATTCGAGCCGGCTCTCGGTGTGCTGCTTTCGAAAAATTCGGCCAAGGGAGTAATTCATGGCATGCTCCAGCTGTTATTCCGCAGTCCCCAGGATGAGTCCGACGGCCGCAGTGATCTGTTCCCAGTTCCGGACCTCGGTCTCCAGTTGCTTGCGGCCCTTCCGGGTCAGTGAGTAGAACTTCGCTTCACGTCCGGTCTCTGTAGGTTTCCACTCCGCCTGTAACCAGCCGCGATCTTCAAGGCGATGCAGCGCGGGATA
>JBAIYI010000466.1:0-4098 GCA_037915955.1 Terriglobales bacterium | reverse complement strand
GAGCCAGGACGCACAGCGTTGCCGCTGTTCCTCCCCTATTTGGTCTTGCTCCGTGTGGGGTTTGCCATGCCCCGTGCATTACTGCCCGGGCGGTGCGCTCTTACCGCACCTTTTCACCCTTACCCTGTCTTAGACGAATCTAATGCAGGGCGGTATATTCTCTGTGGCACTTTCCGTCCAACGCCCTTGAAGGCGCCGTCCCAGGCGTTACCTGGCACACCGCTCTATTGGAGTTCGGACTTTCCTCTCTCCGGATCGCGCGGCCTGGGCCAAAGCCCAGCGTTCGCCATCCGGACAGCGACCATCCGGTCCAGCATCAGCTACTCATTATTATATGTTGGTTCGGGGGCTTCCTGCCGCTGACGAGTCCCAGCCGTCAGCGCCAAGTAGTGAGTCAACAGTTGGGGAGGCTCCGCAATGCTGGCTCTTGTTCAAGTATTACGTCGATTTGGCGCTTGAGTTAATTACGTCAACGGGAGCAACGAAGCTGCATCTTTTGCGAAAAGTCCAGCGCCGGAGGCGCGGCATATGTTAGCCCAGTGCGTTCCCGAGGCGCGCTTGGCGCGCTGAGGGATAAGCGCTGGGTAAGTTGACGAAAGACCTTCTTCCTTATTGCCGAAGGCCCGGGGCCCCCGGCACGCGCGGTCTTCGCGTGACGGGGTGATCCAGCGCGCAGCGAAGCGGAGCGCCAATAAAGGGAAGGAAAAAAGGATTCAACCCGGGCGGATTTTACCCGGAATTTACTTGTCCGAACTCCACCCATCCAGCATCTAATCTCGTCAGCTTTTCGTAACTAGTTGTGTGTTGTTCCACTCCCTTTGTCCGGGAGTTAAAATCGACCTTTTGGATCGTGCTCGAGATGTGGAACTTTCTGCCGGCCATCGTCTGTGCCGGATTGGCAATTTGCGGAATGGGCTTTTATGCCCTCTGTCTCTGGAGCGCCCGCTCGTTCCGGCGCACGGCACCCTCGCGCGCATCGCAGTTCACTCCGCCAGTCTCCATTCTCAAGCCTCTCCGGGGCGTCGACCCACAGATGTATGAGAGCTTCCGCAGCCACTGCGCCCAGGACTATCCCGAGTACGAAATCATCTTCGGCGTGAGCGATCCAGAAGATCCGGCGGCCGAGGCTGTCCACCGGCTCATGGCTGAGTTTCCGAAGTGCAAGGTCAAACTCGTCGTCTGCACACAGGTGCTCGGAAACAACCGCAAGGTCAGCAACCTGGTCCAGATGCTGCCCCATGCCCGCCACGGTCACGTCATCATCAATGACAGTGACATCCTGGTCGCACCCGACTATCTGTGCCGCATCATGGCGCCTTTCGAGCGGCCGGAAGTTGGCATGGTGACCTGTCCTTATCGCGGCATCGCAGCGCCCACGCTCGGCTCAAAGCTGGAATCCATTGGCATCAGCACAGACTTCATCGCCGGTGTTCTGGTGGCGCGCCAGATTGAAGATGGAATTCACTTCGCTCTTGGCTCCACGCTCGCCATGTCGCGCCCCGCTCTCGACTCCATCGGTGGACTCGAGCCGCTGGTTGACTACCTGGCTGACGATTTCGAACTTGGCTACCGCATCTCCGGCGCGAAGTATGAAGTTGTGCTGGCTGATGTTGTCGTGGAAACTCATGTGCCGGCCTACAGCTTCCGCGGCTTTTACGAGCACCAGATGCGCTGGGCCCGCAGCACCCGCGACTCCCGCCGCATGGGCTATCTCGGCTTGCTGCTCACCTTCGGCCTCCCGTGGGCGATACTGGCCGTGGTTCTCTCCGCCGGCGCGTCGTGGTCATGGCCTGTGCTGGGCGCGGCGCTCGTATTGCGTCTCGCTGTCGCGCTTCAGGTAGGATTCGGCGTGGTGCATGACCGCGGATTGCTCGCGCGCCTGTGGCTGCTTCCCTTGCGCGACCTTATCGCCCTCTGGGTCTGGTTTGCCAGCTTTGCCGACAATAAAGTTCAGTGGCGAGGCGAAGTTTTCATCCTTAAGGACCGCAAAATTCGTCCTGCCCATATATCTGCGCAGCGGCTCATCCCTCCCGGGGAGCCTAAGGACGACAAAGTTTCGGCGCATTCGTAAGCAGCAGCTTCCCGCCCCACTTCGCCAGCCTGCATCCCGGATTGTTCTTCACCACCGCGGGAACTTCGTCCTCTGCCGTCAGCAGCAGCACGGGCGTAGCACTGGCCCAGAGCTGCGCGAAGGAAGCATCGTCATCAAAGATTTGCGGCGCGTCGGGAAAAGTCGATCCGTACCAGATATTGTTGCGTCGGCCGTTCAATATCCTCATCTGTCGGTGCGTGTAATAGTTCACGCTGGAAAAGGCTTCGTAGTCTCCGTTGTCCTCAATCACAGTTCCTGGCTGCCAAACCTGCTCCACTTTGTCAGCCAGTACCTTGGAAGTGAGCACGGGAGAAAAAATCCTCAAGCCAGCTTGTGCCGCAAGCAGCAGCATCACCATCATGGCCGTAAGCAGCAGGTTCGCAGGCAACGTCCGGTTCTGCCGGCGCAGAACCAAATTGCCCAGAGTCCCCAACGCAAAAGCAATTCCCGTAACCAGCAGCGGTGCTTTGAATGCGCCCATCGCCTGCGGCGTGAGGTCAAGAAAGTGACCGAAGCTCAACGCGTACTCGCCCGGGTTCTTCTTGAGCAGCTCTGCAATGTCGTAACCGGCCGGCGGAGTTGCTGACTTAAATGCCAGCCCCACGCACACCACGCATACTGCCGCGCCAACGATCATCAGCACCAGTGAAGAAGCTCTCCCCGTGCGCCTCTCCGTGCCGGCGAAATCAGAATTCGTCTCTCGCGCCAGCCAGCCTCCAAGCAGCAACGCCAGCCCCGGCAACCCCGGCAGCACGTAATATTCCTGCCGGCTGCTGAAGCTGAAGAACAGCACCACCAGCAGCGCCCAGATGGTGAAGAGAATCGTTCCACGCTGTTCGCGCGACACGCTATCGCGCAACCTGCGAAATGCCGCCACACATCGCCCTGCCGCCTGCATCACGAACACGCTCCAGGGCATCAGCC
Source organism: Terriglobales bacterium (assembly GCA_037915955.1). Lineage (GTDB taxonomy): Bacteria > Acidobacteriota > Terriglobia > Terriglobales > Acidobacteriaceae > Angelobacter. The sequence goes on along the minus strand of JBAIYI010000466.1, from coordinate 1,082 downwards.
AGACCAGCATCAGCCCCCAGAACAGCAGCAGTGGGACTGTGTCGTAATCGGCGGGGTAACGCTTTTTCAGGTAGCGCAGGAAGTGCTCATTGACAAAGTAGAACCAGAAGAAGCCGCGCGTCTCTCCCTGCGCCGGATTGCGGAAGCCTGCCAACAGATGCCACGGCGCAGCGATGATCAGGAACACCAGAAAGCTCGAGAACAATCGTAGCTTCAGCAGGAAACGCAGATTGCGGGTGAGTAGCAAATAGAGGACGATCGTGCCCACCGGAAAGACCAGCCCAATCAAGCCTTTCGTCAGGACGTTGAGGGCCATCGTCGCCGCGATGCCCCAGCACACCGGCCGCGAAGGCTGCTCCTGCTCCAGAGCCGTAAGGAAGAGGTCAAAACCAATCGCCAGCCAGAGACCGACGGCCATGTCGGGGATCAGAATCCGCGTAAAGAAGAAGGGTCCAAAGCCCGTAGCCAGCACCAGAGCTGAGTAGAGCCCGCCTTCTTCTCCGTACACTCTTCTACCCAGCCGATAGGTGACCAGCAAAAGGGCGAGCACACCCAGGGCGATCGGCAGTCGTGCTGACCAGTCATGTACGCCAAAGACTTTGAAGCTCGCCGCAGTGCACCAGTACATGAGCGGCGCTTTTTCCAGATAGCGAAACCCGTCGTTGATGCGCAGCGTCACCCAGTCGCCCTTGAGCGCCATCTCACGCGCAGCCTCCGCGTGAACTGTATCCGCGTCATCCATCAATGGAGGACTGAAGATTGTGCTCAGGAAAACAAGCGCCCATGTCAGCACTACAAGCGCCAGGAAGATCCTGTGCTGCGGCAGCGGCTGCCGTTCTGAGGTGCTCTCTGTCATGAGATTAAACCGCTCATTATAAAGGTCGCCTCATATCAGCCCTCTTTCGCTTGCGCGAGTCAACCGGGCATCATCATCCAGTCATCCTGACTCTTTGAGCTTCTCCGCGTCTCCGCGCCTCCGCGGTGAGATTGATGTTTCGCGACATCTCCACCTCACTTCGCATCATCACACTCAACATAGACTCGCTTCCGTCCACGCGACAGATCCGGGCCCGGCTCCAATC
>JBAIYI010000843.1:0-2755 GCA_037915955.1 Terriglobales bacterium | reverse complement strand
GTGTGGACCGCACGTTTGTCCATTGCTTTATGGATGGGCGTGACACCTTGCCCACCAACGGCGCTGGCTACATCCAGCAGCTTCAGCAGAAGATGCGCGAGATCGGCGCGGGACAGATTGCCACCGTGAGCGGGCGCTACTACGCCATGGATCGCGACAAGAAGTGGGACCGGGAACTCAAGGCCTTTGACGCCATGGTGGCGGGCAAAGCCGAAGGTGGTGAATATGTAGACCCGGTGCAGGGAGTGAAAGATTCCTATAACCGAGATGTTACGGACGAGTTCATCATTCCTTTCGTGGCTGTGGGAAATCAGGGGAAGCCGGTGGCAGTTATTCGCGACGAAGACACGGTCATCAACTTCAACTTCCGTGCTGACCGCGCCCGCCAGATCACCCGGTGCCTGGCGCGAGAAAGCGGTCTAACTGCCCAGGGCGGACGTGATCTGCCTGACGCCGAGGCTTTAGACGCAACAATTCCGCGGAGCCGCGCCCCGAAGAACCTTAAGTACATCTGCATGACGCAGTACGATAAGCAGTTCACGTTGCCCTTTGTGGTGCAGCCGGACTCACTGAAGAACATTCTGGCCAACGTAATGGCCGATCATCAGCTGAGAAACCTGCGCGTGGCGGAAACAGAAAAATATGCGCATGTGACGTATTTCTTCAACGGCGGCGTGGAAAAGCCCTATTCGGGTGAAGATCGCGTATTGGTGCCTTCGCCGAAGGTGGCAACTTATGATTTGAAGCCTGAGATGTCGGCGGCCGGGATTGCGGATGCGGTGGTGAAGGCGGCAAACGATTCCGCTTTTGACATCGTCATCTGCAATTTTGCCAATGCAGACATGGTTGGCCACTCCGGTAAGATCCCCCCGACGATTCAGGCGGTGCAAACTGTGGATGCCTGCCTTGGAGAGATTTACAACGCCGTGCGCCAAAAAGGTGGCGCCATGTTGATTACGGCCGATCACGGTAATGCCGAGCAAATGATCGATCCGGCAACCGGCGGCCCGCAGACTGCGCATACCACCAATCCCGTGCCGTTCATCGTGATCAGCGAAGATGCTAAAGAACTCGATCTGCGCCGCGACGGCTCGTTGCAGGATATTTCGCCCACGGTGCTTGGAATGCTTGGTTTCCCGCAACCGAGCGAAATGACCGGCAAAGATTTGCGAATGAAGAAGCGTGCCTGACTTACAAGCTAGTAGCTAGAGGCCAGCAGTTCCCAATGAAAGTCCTGATTGTCCACTATCACCGCTTCGAACTGTGGCACGCACCTGCCTGGCTGCGAGATCGCCTTCAACAGGCATTCCCGGATTTCACGTTTCTTCAGTTTGACAACTACGATCGCGTGGCGCAGGAGATCGCAGATACAGACGTGTTCATTGGCTGGTCTCTGCGCCCGGAGCAGTTCGTACAGGCGAAGAAGCTGAAGTGGATCCACTCGCCCGCGGCTGCCGTTCATCAGTTGATGTATCCCGAACTGATGGCCAGTGATGTGCTCGTTACAAACTCGAGCAGCGTTCACGGCCCGGTTGTCGCTGAACACGCGATTGCCATGCTACTAGCGGTCGCCAAGCGGCTGCCGCAAGCCATGCATTACCAGAATCAGCACAAATGGTCGCAGGAGTTGCTCTTTCAGGAACGCCCGCGTCCTCGCGAGATTGCCGGAGCAACGGTGCTGGTGGTCGGCGTGGGAGGGATCGGCAGCGCGTTTATTCGGCTGGTAAAAGCCCTGGGCATGAAAGTGATGGCGGTTCGCGAAGACCCGTCCAAGGGCACGGCGGGAGCGGATTCAGTACACGGCTCGTCTGAAATCGACCAACTCCTTCCGCTGGCGGACTTCGTATTGCTTTGTACGCCGGTGACTCCGGCGACCACGGGGATCCTCAACGCCGACCGCCTCAAGCGCATGAAGCCGGATGCTTATCTCATGAATGTGTCCCGGGGGCCGCTCATTGATGAGCCCGCGCTGGTTGATGCCCTGCGCCGTCGGCAGATCGCGGGAGCGGCCTTGGATGTTTTCAACGAGGAACCGCTGCCGCCTGGCTCTCCATTATGGGCACTCGATAACCTGCTCATTACGCCGCATTCGGCTGCGGTTACCGAAAAGCTCTGGGACCGCCACTACGAGCTGATCGCGGAAAACATCAATCGCTTCCTTGCCGGCAAACCGCTGCTCAATTCGGTGGACACGCGACGCGGCTATTGAGCGGCTTAGCCTCCAGCTTCGGATAGAATTTTCCCATGCAGATTCAGCTCAACGGCGAAGCCCGCGAAGTGACCGAAGGCCTCACCCTGGCTGCTCTTATCTCACAGCTCGGTATGAAGGCCGATCGGGTCGCGGTGGAACTAAACCTTGAGATTGTGCCGCGCCCGAACTGGGAATCAACAATCCTGAAGGACGGCGACAAGCTCGAGGTTGTTCACTTTGTTGGGGGCGGGAGCTGATCACTTTTTATCTCCCGTCTTGTGTTCCTCAATCTGAAACTTCAAGAAGCCCCGAATGGCCGCTAAGGCTTCCGCGTTCCTGCTGCTGATCACCACGCGCCCGCCATGTTCCATTGGTTCATATGTGTAATTGATCTCGCTCTTCAACCGTGTCATTACGGGTACACCGGGCGGGGTTTGGTCGTGGACGAACATGGGAATATCGAAATCTCCGGACTGAAACGCTTTTGCGATGTGCTGCAGGTGCATCCTGATCTCGGAGATAGAGTCCTTGTCGTCGACAATGTTCGAGGTTACCTGAATCGTG
>JBAIYI010000705.1:0-2924 GCA_037915955.1 Terriglobales bacterium | reverse complement strand
AGCCCGACCTGGAAGACGTGCCGGCTTCGTATCTCTATTCCGACGCAGACGGGTTTTACTTCATGGACCAGGAAAGCTATGAAACGCTCACGCTCAGCGCCGAGATGATCGGCGACGCGCAGGATTTTCTCACCGAAGGCTTGGTGATTCAGGTGCAGAAGTACAACGGCAATCCGATTGGAATCCAACTGCCGCTTCAGGTGGAGCTCACGGTCAAGCACACTGAGCCCGGCGTGAAGGGCGATTCCTCCGGCGGAGTAACCAAGCCGGCAACTTTGGAGACCGGTCTGGAAATCCGCGTGCCGCTCTTCATTAAGGAAGGTGAGAAGGTGAAGGTCGCGACGGAGACGCGGGAGTTTGCGGGCAGAGCGTGACGGGCGTGACCTCGATTCTTGTTTTCCTGAATCTTGTTGGATACGGGAGCAACAATGAAGACTTTGTCACCTTTGGAAGCCTGCAACACGCCGTTTAACCCAGCCCTGCGCTATTCCCAAGCCTATGGAGAAACTTGCCAGCCCCATGCCGCAGGCAAATAGCCAGTAAGCGGGGCTAAAAATGAGGTACACCAGGACCAAGGCCACTCCAGCACCCCAACTTGCCCAACGCGCATTGTTCATGAATGGGAGAACAGTCCGCAGAGCCGCCTCAGATTTGCGCGCGATCACAGCCACCGCAACCCAGATCAGCATGGGAAGTATGGCGATGCTAAAGAACAAAATCACCATAGAACGTTGGGTTGAGTTCATAGCATGCTCCAGCTAGTTCCCTGCCAGTGCCTTTTTCGCCTCCGCGAGTTCCGTTCGCCCCGGCTTGTCAGCGCGTTCGCAGACGTGTAACAGATCGCCAAAGTATTTTCGACTCACATCTTTCCTGCCGGCGAGCTTTGCCGCACGAGCAGCACCGTACAGGGCGCGGAAACGTCCCGGCTCTTTCTTTAATGTCGCTTCGAACTCGGCCAGTGCCGGAGCGGGACGGTCCCCCGCAAGCAGCATTTCACCCAGCAGTTCCCGCGCGGGCGCAAGCGGACCCGGCGTAACAGCGCTCTTCTCCGTGCCGTCTTCCAGTTTCGCTGCAGCCTCCATCTGTTCCAGCGCTTCCTGCTTTTTGCCTTCGGCGAACATGGCCCATGCGCGTACTTCCATTTCCTGAATCTGCACCTGCAAAGCCCAGTACTTTTCCCCGGACTGCCCAAGCTTCTCGCCGAGCTTATGCAACGCATCCGCGGACTCATACGCCGCCTTCGCCTGCCTCATCCGGGCGGAGCCGAGTCCGCGGGCGAACCAGGTGATCGCGTCAGTATACGGATACGCAGTCTCACGGACGGTGAGTTGCGCTGCCTGCTGCCAGTCGTTGCGTTCCAGAGCGTATCGGGCAGGAATGGCCGCCAGAGCGAAATAGGCGGCGAGGGGCGGTGCGGCGCCGGCAATCAGAGCCTTGGGGTTTACGCGCGAGGCAATTTCCGGCAACGAATTCAGTATGCTCTGTGCCGCTTTGTCCTGCGCCGTTTGCAGGTAGGCGTACATTTCATAATCGGTGGCGTGCAGCTCCTCCGCTGCCTCGCCCCCGCGTTTTGCCGCCGCGGCGGAAGCGATGTTGGTGTCAATGGAATCCTGCCAGTAGCCTGTGCGGGTGAAGGTGTGCGACGGCATGTGGAGTGCATGCGGCGCATCGGGAGCGATCTCCGCATATCGTCGAGCGGCCGGCACAGCGCGGGCCGCGAGCGCTGGCACGTCATAGTTATGAATGATGTAGTGCGCCAGACCAGGATGGTTCGGCTCTTCCGCAAACAGCTTTTCCAGGATTGCTCCGGCCTTCAGGCGGCCGGCGTATGTCTTGTCCGCCGGATCTTCTGACGCGGCGATCGAGAGGGCATAGAAGATCTGCGCTTCATGATCGCTTGGATTCTTTGTTGCGACGCCTTCCATGGCGTCACGATAGGCGAGCATGCGGGCGCGCTGCGGTGTGGTTTCGAAATCGCGGTAGAGCGCGCCGACCGCGGCAATGTAGTCGCGTTCGCGCTCCGTCTTTGCGCCTGTGGCTTTGGCTCTTTCCGCGCTCGCCTTTCCGGCTTCCATCTGAGTCTTGTCTTTCAGCCCCGCAGCAAACGGATTGCTCCACTGGCTCAGCGCAATGCCCCACCAGGCGATCCCGCACTCCGGATCGGTTTTGAGGACCGCGTTGAAGCCTTCTATCGCGCGCTTGAACTGGAAGGAGTGCAGCAGGGCCACGGCGCGGTCGAAGTCGGGCTGGGCCTTTGCGTCACAGGAGGTCGCAAAATGCACAGTGCCCAGGCGCTCGGATGAACCGTGATCATGCTCCTGCGCAATGCAGCCGCCGGCCAGCGCCAGTGAAAAAAACGCAAGCAGGATTCTCCGTCGCATTGATTACCTCCTTGAGTTTGTCTCTGTGCGGGTTCGAATGCGGGTATTGTAGCGCCGGCACGGGAGTCCGGACTAACTGAGAGAGGCAGGCCCGCGCTCAGTCGGGGATGAAAAAGCTGGCGGACTTGTATCATTTTTCCCTGGCGGCTGACGAGGAAAAAGGCCGCGGGAGAGCCTCCCGGTTTCCGGCTTTCTGTGCTATCTTGTTAAAGACAAGCAGACATTCCACCACTCCCCCGTGGCGGTACCACTCCTCAGTAGCTCAATGGCAGAGCATCCGGCTGTTAACCGGAGGGTTGTAGGTTCGAGTCCTACCTGAGGAGCCATTCTTTTTCAATCCAAAATTGACAGATGGCCAAGACCGCGCGTGATCTAAGCCGCGCGATGTCAGTTTGTCTTTGCCCGTCATATTTCCACTTCGCCCTCCAGGTAGAAGACGCAGTCTCCCTGCAACTCAACGCGGTTACCGGCGAGGCGGCAAACGATCTCTCCGCCCCGGCGCGATGCCTGAAAGGCGCGAAGCGTGGTCTTGCCCAACCGCTT
>JBAIYI010000015.1:0-4831 GCA_037915955.1 Terriglobales bacterium | reverse complement strand
TCCGATGAAACAAGTGACGGGAGTCACCGACAACGACGGCTCCAGGGAGTGTTACTAGCTTCAGGAGTTGTCTCGCCAGTATGCCCTCCCCCGCTACAGCTATTGACTCGTCAAAAGTTGACCGCATGGCGAACGCGAGTGGCTGCATATTGATCGGCACCGCTGTCGTGGTGCTTGCCGGATGGAAATTTCACGATTCATTCCTGACTACTATCCTGACAAGCGTGGCCGGCATGAAACCCAACACCGCCGTCGCATTCCTGATTGCCGGCCTGGCCCTTCTCCGTCGCAATCATCGGGATCTTCCCTTCTACTCCATTGGAGTTCTCGGTATTGGCCTAAGTACGCTGATCGAGTATGTTACGGATTTCGATTTCGGCATTGATCAACTGCTGTTCCCGGATTCTTACTCCGTTGTCCACCCCGGCCGGATGTCTGATATCACAGCTGTGGGGTTCACTCTGCTGGGCCCGGCGCTCGCCCTCATGAGGACATGGCTGGAGGTCGGACGCAGAATTTCCCGTGGCTTGGCGATCGTTGTTGGGGCGATCGGGATCATTGTTCTGCTCGGATACAGCTATGACACCCAAGCGCTCTATCAGGTAGTCCGTCCACATACTGCCGTGACGTTGCACACCGCAATAATCTTTGTGGTTGCGGCGGTCGGTGTGCTGTGCGCGAATCCCGCAGAGGGCCTCGTCGCTCATATTTGTGCCGATACGGCCGGAGCCTTGATGCTGCGCTGGCTGCTTCCCATGGTCCTCCTCATCACATACTTTCTCGGCTTCACCGGCTGGATTGCTCACAAGCGCCTCGGCTGGGAGATGGGATTCTCTCTCGCTCTCGTGGTCGCTTCCGTCATGTTGTGTCTCGTACTGCTCATCCTTTGGAATGCCCGCCGGATTGATCGCGAAGAACTTGCACTCCGTGAAAGCGAGAAACGGTTTCGTCTCGTGGCAAATACTGCACCGGTGATGATCTGGATGGCCGGCATTGACAAACTCTGCAACTACTTTAATCAGCCATGGCTGAAGTTCACCGGCCGCTCGCTTCAGGCAGAACTGAACAATGGTTGGGTGGAAGCAGTGCACCCTGATGACGTCAGGGCCTGCATGGACACATATGTCCAGGCGTTCGACCGCCGGGAGTCCTTCCAGATGCAGTACAGGCTGCGGCGGTATGACGGACAATACCGCTGGATCCTCGATAACGGTGTTCCCAGATTCGGTGAAGACGGGTCTTTTGCCGGATATGTTGGTTCGTGCATAGACATTACGGAGCGGCAACTGGCCGAAGAAGCGCTCGCGGGCATCGGGCACAAGTTGATTGAGGCACAGGAAAAAGAACGGACATGGATCGCGAGGGAGCTGCATGATGATATCAATCAGAGAATCGCCTCGTTGGCAATCGAGTTGGAAAACTGGGACGAGGACCTCGCACCCGCTGGGACTGGCCTCCATGACCACATTCGCCAGGTCCACCAGCAACTTTCTCAGATAGGCGCGGACATTCAGGCTCTCTCGTATCGTCTGCACTCCTCCAAGCTTGAATACCTCGGCTTGGTTGCGGCGGCCGAGAGCTTCTGTAAGGAGTTGGCTCGGAAGCACAAAGTACAGATTCGCTTTACTCATGCAGCAATGCCAAATCTGCGCCCGGAAGTCTCCCTCTGCCTCTTCCGCGTATTGCAGGAGGCGCTACAGAACGCTGTTAAGTACAGCGGTGTTCGGCACTTCAGAGTCGAGCTCGCCACCAACTCCGGAGAGATTCAACTTACGGTAACGGACCGGGGAACCGGCTTTGACGAGCGCGACATCAACGCGCATCGTGGTTTGGGGCTCATCAGCATGCGGGAGAGGGTACAGATGGTGAACGGCCATTTTTCCATAAAATCGTTGCCAGGCCATGGAACTACGGTCAGCGTGCGCGTGCCTCTCAGCGTGGCGCCTGCCGCAGGGGAATTTGCAAGAAGCGCCTGAAAATCCCCTGTTTAAGGCTCTGCTCCGGAAGACTTATCTGTCGCCAGCTGTATTTGCCCCGCCCCTGCAGCAAAGCACTGTCACTTCTGCCAGTTCCTCGGTTTGATCTTAGACTGCAAACTTGCCTCACAAACCAACCTTCGTAACGTTCCATCGAAAGCTGTTACTGGTTAGGAGCGACTCAACCCGTCGCCAGGAGCGAATCATGCCAAACCCCCGACGATTCTCAGAAAAAGTAAATACTGTGTGCTTGTGGCTGGCGTGTGTTTTTGCATTTCTTGCCGTTAGCCAGATCAAGGGCCGCGAGGCAGCCACAGCCGGGCACGTGCGCGCACAACAGTATTTCAAGGCCAGCCTGGATGATTACATCCGGATCCGCCGTCAGGCCGAAGAGAGGCTGGGCCGAACCCTCGACTTCAACGCAGGATATTCAGCACGGGACGTCGTGGATCGCGAACACGCCCTCGCCCAATATATTCGGGAAATTCGAACGGTGCCAACTGAAGGAGAGATATTCACGCCTGAAGTGAGGGCTTATCTTTCACAAGCTCTGAATATCGCTTATGACTCGAACCCGCAACCGATAACCGCTTCCCTCGCCTGTGTATCGGAGATCGTGGAACAAAGGCTGACCCCGAATAGCGTCTATCCGGAAGACTGGGAATACAACATGATGCCTCCCACCCTTTTGCTCGGAATGCCGGCCTTACCGCAGGGTCTGGAGTACCGGATCGTCAATCGAGACATGATTATTCGTGATCTCGAATCCAACCTGGTCGTTGACGTGATGCGCAATGCCATCACATTTCCTTTGGAAGGTGCCCAATGCGACGAATGATCCGCGCCAGACTACTGCCTCATATGGTCCCGGGGGAATCCTCCTCGGGCACAAAGAACATTGTGCATGGCCATCTCGCCGGTATCTTGCAGGCGCTTGAGCAAAGCCCGGCTATTGCTTACATCGCCGATTCAGAATACGAGATCATGTACTGCAATCCGGCCTGGAGCCGCTTTGCCACTGCGAATGGCGCGCCTCAACTTGCAGCCGAAGCAGTTGTGGGATCCAATCTTTTTGACGTTATCCCGGCAGTACTCACGGGCTTTTACTCCCATGCATTCACTCAGGTAAGAAGCACCGGCCAGGTGTGGGAGCAGTATCTTCGATGTTCCAGCCCGGCTTCATCCGGGTTATATAGGATGCGCATCCATCTGCTTAAGCCTATGGACTGGTTTGCAGTTACCAACGCCTTTGTTGTTGAACAATCGTATGCAAATAGCGCCATCGCAGACGCGATCCAGTACCTCGACCACGATGGTTGTATCCGGCTGTGCGCCCACTGCCGCTGTGCGAGACGGGTGGACAACCATAGACAATGGGACTATGTCCCAGAATACCTGCGACTGCGCGCAGATTCGGCAATCAACGTGACGCAAGGATTGTGCCCTCTCTGTCGGGCCTATTTCTACCGGTTTCAATAGGGCATGGTTGTGGACAGCTCGGGTGAAAGATCAAGAAGTGCGCTGTGCCATCGCCTTCTCTTACACTCGGGCTGGGCGCAACTGCCTTGACAAGACCGCACGGGAAGAATTGCTGTTTGGCTTGCAGGCAGTTACAAACTCTTGAGTTCGCTGACTTTCGCTTTCCACTTTGCCACGAATCCTTGCACTTCGTGATCCGAGAAGCCGCCAGCCCACTTCCCGACCCTGACAGCGCGTCCTGAGCACTGCCAAAACGCGATCACTGATGGGCACCTTGAGCCATCCGTTGCCGGGTTTTGCTGTCTGGCAAAAAGATCAAATTTGTTTAGCCAATCAATGTGCTCCAGCCCGATTCGGTAAAGCTCCCTTTCGTCTCGCATGCCCGTGTCCCCATGAGTATCAGGATGTCACGGAAAAGTTCGAAACTTCTGGGTCGCCAATTACAGAGACCGGCGCCGCAAGCAGATTTTGCCCATCCAGAACGAGCATTCGGCCGTATTCCTTCAGCAGTCTGAATTTCGGAGTTCTGAAAACCAGTTTCTATTCTTCGGCCTTATGCAGCGTTCGTCGCAACGTCCGGGAACGCGCACTTAGCATTTGACGCAGCCTCCAGTATGACCGCTGAGATAACGTTCCGACAGCAGTGAAATGTACTTGGAAGTACGGTCAAGGCTCAAATTTACCGCTGCTCGCCATTGCTGAAAGACTTAGGCTTGGGAGGAAGGATCGATCTCTTCGATAGACCTCTTCAAGCTCAGCTTCCTCGAATGCCACCAGCCTAGAGTCGTCGATCCGGTCGCCTCCACCGATCTCCCACGCTGCTTTCCATGTGGCAGCCAGCAGGCGGGTACTCTCTGCCAATCCCGCAATGGTCGTGTTCTGAACTCTTGGATCTTCCCAAAGTGCTTTGGCTCGCTTTTTCGGAGGCAGTGCGGGATCATCCGCGTTGATAATCTCCATGGGAGCAAGGCGTTCTTGAGAGTTGAACATCAGCCGCACTGTTTCCACGGCCGCATCGTGTCCGTTTTCGATTCTTATGCCGTTGTTCGAAATCCTGGCTAGTTCGTCATCGACAGCGCTGAGCGTCGTCGCCGGATCGACCTCCAGAATCCCTTCGTCAAAGATGGCGTGGACCTTGGCTGCAGGCTCTTTTGTGTACTCGTTGTATTCGTCGCTGCCATGAGGCGGTGGATAGCCACGCCCGTTTATGTCGGTCATTGGAGGAATGCCGTGGTGCAAATAAGAACAATGGAGAGGTTGCGACGCGTCACTGAAATAATGAGAAAGCACACCGGCCGCCGCAACAAAGCGGAGCAGGTCCTCTCTGCGAAGATACTCAATCATGGCATCCCAGATCTGCCAGACGCGGAAAGGCA
>JBAIYI010000283.1:0-2438 GCA_037915955.1 Terriglobales bacterium | reverse complement strand
CCTGGCAGATCTCTTCTTCGCTGCGATCAAAGATCGCGCATGCGCTTGGGTTGGCTTTCTGAATGGAACCGTCGAGACGAGTCAGCAACAGCCCGTCAAAGCTGTTTTCAAACGCCATGCGGTAGATAAGCAGATCGCGGTTGCGTTCCCAGGCTTTCTGGGCCAGGTATACGGTGATGCCCAGGAGCATCGCCACCACGAAACCACCGATGAGCAAGCCGAAAGAGAGCTGGGCGAAATTCGCGTCGGTATGGGCGATCAGCGCCTGCCACAGCCCCAACACGCCGGCGGCGACGGCGAGCGTGACGCTGATGGGAATCCATCGCGGCACACCCGGCTCGCCTTTTTCCTGCCAGGCCAGGGTGACTACGCCGAGGCCCAATAATGCAAAGCCAATGCCTGTGTGTGCGGCCACGCGCGAGAAGTGGCTCCATCCATACGCTTCAGAATGTCCACCCAGGTAGCCGAGGAAGCTCACGGCCCCCACGACCGCGAGCACCGAGCCCACAATGCCTCTGACTGCTGAGGTACGCCGGGCGAGGGCATCACTCCAGATCGTCAGCATGGTAGCGCTCATCAAGGCAAAGCAAAGCACCGTCACCGGAGAGGGCCGGCCCGGGTTCGAGGTGTGCGTAATGATGTAAGCGGGCCCCAGCAATTGATCGATGCCAAGGTCGATACGAAACAGATATTCAGCAATTACAAGGAGCGCTGTGATGAACACTATGAACTGTAGAGTCGCTGCCGATCGGCGATGTCCCAGCGCAAGAAGTATGAGAGCGACGCCGCTCAGGAAGAAGCTGATGGCGGTCAGGCGCTGCATGGGCGCAGCCACCGCCGGAAAGACCTGGATCAACGGCAGGTAGCCAATGTGCCAGCCCACTAAAACAGTCATCGCCAGGATAGCGGAAGCCAGTCCTGCAAAGAGAGAAATGCGCCCCAACCATTTTGAATGGGATGAAACCATAAACCTTTTGAATTTAGTAAGTTGCCGCTCGTTTACGGTGAATAGACCCCAACGCCACCCTATAGTCTGGCGGTCGTTCCCTTGGTGGCAGTATGTGGAGAGGAGCACACAAATGATGTGACGTTTGTCACTTCTGATTAACCCCAAGGGGTTAAGTCTGGAAGGATGAATCGGAAGAGGTTGCGGGTTTAACGCTCCGCCGCGCTGTGCCAGGCAATCTCAGCCGGCTCTTCAAGCGGGTAGCCCAGGTCTTTCCATCCGTGGAAGCCGTTTTGCAGCGGACGAACTCGCTTGATTCCCAGCTTTTGCAGCTTCTGTGCCACCCGGGCACTGGTCGCTTCGTTGGGTCAAGTACAGTACAGGATCACCTCTTTGTCGGCCGGTAAAGTGGAAGCTTTGTGTTCCAACTCCTCCGGCAGCATGCGGATGGCGCCGGGAAGGACGCGCGGATCGGAAATGGAGTCAAGGGGATGTCGGAGGTCCACGATCACGACCTGTTCGCCGGAGTCGAGCATCTGGAGCAGGTCTTCCGGTGAGACTCGCGATTTGTACAGTTCCTGGAGGAATTTGCGCCGCTGTACAAACTTCACGCCCACATTAGCAAGCAGGAGTACGATGGCTCCTTCAAAAACGATGGCGCCGACCCTCGGTACCAAATGCAGGTGCTCGACGGGCAGATAGCCGGCCAGCATCAGGCTGAAGACGAATACAGCCGTGCCAGCGATGTTCGACATCAGGAAGTCGGCCGTGCGAACGCGGCTCAGGCCGGCCACGGCAGGTACGATATGGGAGAGTCCGGGCAGCCACTTGGAGAAAAAGACGGTCCGCATGGCGCCTTTTTGCAGGAAGACCTTGGAGCGGCGCACGCAGGTATCGGGCTCAAAGGAGATGCGGCACAGGAGCGAGAGAACAGAATCACCGCGGCTGCGGCCCATGGCAAACCATATCTGGTCGCCCACGATGCAGGCCACCAGGGCGATCCAGAAGCCGGCGTCAAAACGCATTTGTCCGGCCGCCGCGAGCGCGCCGGCGCCAACCAGAACCGGGGAAAGAAACAGGGGCAGGCCGATGCGCTCCAGCAACGCAGAGAGCAGCAGGATGGCATAGGGATGCTGAGTAAGAAGATGGACGATCGCTTTCACCGGCGGCGGTTCCCTGCTCCAGTGTACCGCAGCACACAAAAATCAGAACCCTCGACGTTTTCCGGAATCTAACTCCGAATGAATAAGGAGAGAACTTGATCCACGGGCTGGCAGTCATTCTCGGTCTGTTTCTCGTGCTGATGGTGCTGTGGGAGACGTTTGAAACCATCGTGCTGCCACGCCGCGTGACACGGCAGTTCCGGCTCACGCGTGTGTTCTATCAATCCACGTGGAAGCCATGGCGGGCGCTCGCAGCATTGCGGGGAAGCAAAAAGAAGCAGGACGTGCTGCTAAGCTATTACGGTCCGCTATCGCTGCTTTTCCTGCTG
>JBAIYI010000495.1:0-2031 GCA_037915955.1 Terriglobales bacterium | reverse complement strand
GGAGGCCATCGTCTTCGGTGACATCAATGACAAGAACAGTCGCGTCTCCAGGCTCAAAGCTGATCCCCGCAACTACCAGCTTCTGGCTGTGCTGAACACGCGTCCGCGTACTACGTATATTGGCGCGGTCTTAAACCCCAACCGACCGGGATGTTGATGCCCCAGATCCCGGTGCCCTTCATCAGCAGATAGGCGACCGCGGTGTGCAGCACTCCTGTGATCGCCACAGCGAGCGCCATGATCAGGAACCAGAAGACAGGGGTGTGCTTCTGCAGCACCACACCGCCGATTCGGTCGGTGACCGTGCGCAGCGTCTGGCCGGGGCCAATGACTGGCGGCCTTACGCCTTTTGGCGGCAGTACATCAATTTCATCTTGGACCTGTGGAGCCATTCGCTACGCCTTCTCAAATTCAGGGTTAGGATTTCGGACAGCCGCAATATACGTTGTCCGCGGGCGCGTGTTCAGTTCGGCCAGCAGCGCGTAATTGCGCGAATCTTTCTTCCACTTTGCCACCTTGCTGTTCGGGTCATTCATGTCACCGAAGTAGATCGCCTCGGTCGGGCATGACTGCTGGCACGCCGTCTTCACTTCGCCGTCGCGCACGCGCCGGTCTTCTTTTTCCGCGGTGATGCGCGCCGCGTTGATGCGCTGCACGCAGTAAGTGCACTTTTCCATAACGCCGCGGCTGCGGACCGTAACATCGGGATTGCGGCCCAGCTTCTTGATCGGCGTCTCATAATCCGCGAAGAGCAGGAAATTGAACCGCCGCACCTTATAAGGACAGTTATTGGAGCAGTAGCGCGTACCCACGCAGCGGTTATAGACCATGTCATTCAGGCCTTCCGTGCTATGGACCGTGGCGCCCACCGGGCAAACCGGCTCGCAAGGCGCGTTCTCGCATTGCATGCACGGTACCGGCTGGAAGTGAACCGCAGGGTTCGCGGGATCGCCCTCATAGTACGCATCAATACGCAGCCAGAGCATTTCACGGCCACGTTGCACCTGCTCCTTGCCGACAACGGAGATGTTGTTCTCTGCGTAACACGCCACCGTACAGGCCTGGCACCCGATGCAGGAGTTCAGATCGATTGCCATTGCCCACGCGTGCTGCTGATACCAGCCGCTCTTGCGAAAGTCCGGATAGAGCGTCTGGTCTTCTGTGGGCTCTTCATCCGGCTTTTCATGGGCGAAGTCCTGGTTCTTCTCGTACTCTTCCAGATTCGCGCGCTTCACCGGCTCGCGCGTGTCCATGGTGAAGTGGCCCTGCTGGACCGCAATATCCCAGTGCTCCTTGGTCAGCTCGAAAGATCCGTTCGTGACATACTGCGCGCCTGCTGGACGAACCAAATAGGCATCGTAGCCAAAGCCAGTCCCTACTCTTCCCGTGCGCTTCTGCCCATACCCCATGAAGAGCGTGATTGCGCCATCGGGATGGCCAGGCTGCGTCCAGATCGGCACTTTCACCTTGCGTCCACCAATATTGATCTCAATTACGTTCTGAGCATCCGATTGGTGATCTCTGTTGACGTTCTTCTGCAGGTCGGACTCGTCGATTTTGCCTTTTTCCAGCTGCAGCAGGCCATACTGGGCCGCGGTGGCCGGACTGATAAATGCGACGTTGTCCCAGGTGGTGCGGCTCAGCGGCTTGGGAGTCTCCTGAAGCCATGCGTTGTTGACGAACGTTCCATCAAAAATCGTGGGGTCAGGCCGGAAAATAATCTCAACGCCACCAACATCGGGGGCTGCGGGTAAGGCGCCGACCTTGGCGGTCACCTGACGCGGCGGGAACGCAGTATTGCTGATGAAGCCATCATGCAAAGCTCGACGCCACCAGGATTCAAAGTCGTCGCCCGAGTGCTGTGAGCGCCAATAAGCCTGGACCAGTTCGTGTCCGGAGGTGCCGGCCTGATCAGTGAAGATGGCAACCAGTTCGCCAGCCGTGTGGCCATCGAACAAGGGAGCAATCATCGGCTGAATGATGCTGACGGTACCGTCATACGAGCGAACGTCGCCCCACGACTCAAGGTAG
>JBAIYI010000692.1:0-6235 GCA_037915955.1 Terriglobales bacterium | reverse complement strand
TCTCGCCGAATCATCAGAGCTTCCTGGACGGGCCTGTGGTGGTGAGCCAGATTCCGTGGCGGCTGTACAAGAACATGTTTTATGTGGGAACCAGCGAGATCTTTGGCGAAGGATTTTTCCGCTGGATCGCGAGCACTTTGAAGCTGGTGCCGGTGGATCCTGATTCAAACCTGGTCAATGCAATGCGCGCGGGCGCTTATGGCTTGAAGCAGGGACGCAATCTTGTGCTTTATCCTGAGGGTGAGAGATCGATTGACGGAACGCCCAAGAAGTTCAAGAAGGGCGCGGCGATCCTTTCCGCACACCTGAAAGTGCCGATTGTCCCAGTGGCGCTGGAAGGTTTCTACGATGCCTGGCCGCGCAGCCGGAAGCTTCCGCGACTGGCCAAGCTGCGTGTGCGCTTCGGCGATCCAATTCTGCCTCCCGCTGCGCTCCAGAATCCCGAAGAGGTTTACCGCCAGGTGACCGAGAAATTGCGTACCAGCGTGGTGGAGATGTGGGAGTCACTGCGCGACAAGCAGCGTGAGCCCGAAGCGGTGGCCGCCGGCGACTGATACCCGCAAGTCAGCGCTGCCATTGCTACCCAATACGCCCCAACCCAGCGAGATTCGCCCCGTCTAAGACCTCAGTCGAGAACGGGTTAAGGAACGTTAAGTCCCTGAGTTTGCTTGCAAATCACGGTTCGGGAGACGTTCCAGCTTTAACGCTGCTTTAACAAGAATCCCTGAAACTTATTCCTTCGACGGCACGTATTACCCATAGAAGAAAGAGAAACGGATTGGCCGGCTTAACCAATACGGAACTGAGTAAAAAAATTAACGAGACTTTTGTCGCTTTTGCCGATCTCAAACGTCTATCTTTGTAGCAACGGAAAGGGAGCAGTCATGTTGAGTTTGAAAATCCATCACCTGGGAGAGGTTGCGGTCTTTGAATGTTCCGGCCGGATCACTGCGGAAGACAGCAGCGCGCTGCGCAATGCGGTGCTGGCGCAGACCGATCGCCACATGGTGGTGCTGGACCTGAAGGAAGTAAGCCAGATTGATGCCGCTGGCCTCGGCGTGCTGGTAGGGCTGCGCAACTGGGCGCAGAACAGCGGTAAGGAGTTGAAGTTGATGAACCTGATGCCGCGCGTGGAGCGCGTCATGGAAATTACGCGGCTGCGCTCGGTTTTTAGCATCTGCTCGGCCCGCGAAATGCTCGATCTGTGGTGCCGGGCCATCCACACCGGGGTGTGCTCGGCTCCCGCGCCATACAAACTCGCCGCCAGCTTCTAGCGCTTTTCCCTCTGCGCGCCGGGGCTGGCTTTGGCTTGCCAGGCTGCGCGTCTTCTGATCGTCGTCGGCTCCTCTCGGCTCGCTATAATCCTCCGCATGAAAATCAAGTTGATTGCGATCGTTGCATTCATCGTCGCATCGTGTGCATTCGTCTACGCGCAAAATGAGTTCCCTAAACCTGAGAGGCTTGCCCCAGGGACGGGCTACTCGCATGTGGTGGTCACCAGCCCGGGCAAGCTGGTGTTTATCTCGGGGCAGGTGGCGCGAGATGCCAAAGGCAATCTTGTGGGTAAAGATGACCTGAAGGCTCAAACGGAGCAGGTCTTCGCCAACTTGAAAACAGCGCTGGCTGCCGCAGGCGCGACCTTTGATGACGTGGTCAAACTCAACTGGTACGTAAAAGGATACAAAGCGGAATACCTGCCGGTGATTCGTGAGGTGAGAGATCGTTACGTGAGCAAGAGCAATCCTCCGGCAAGCACGCTGGCGGGGGTGGCTGCGCTGGCAACCGACGATTACCTGATCGAGGTGGAGGCGGTGGCAGCGCTGCCGGCAAAGCATCCCGGGAAGAAGAAATGATTGTGGCGCTCCTCACGGATCTCACTCCGCAACAGCGCAGAGTACAATAAAGACAAGGTTCCTTATGCCTGAGTGGTTGTACCCAATTCTGATCATCGCCGGATATATCCTGGTGATGCGCGTAATCCTGCCGCGGCTCGGCGTTCCCACATGAATGTCCGGCGCCTGTGAGCTCCGTGGATCGGAGCCAAAAGATGTTGCCGGCAAGCGGGAGACAACATCGCGAGTCTGAATACCGTTACTCTCTACCGTCCAGTCGGCCAAAAGGAGCTTGAGCTGATTACAGCGAGCGGATGGAAGGAGTTTCCTCCCCGGCTTCCTGAGCAGCCAATTTTCTATCCGGTGCTGAGCAGCGAGTACGCTGAGCAGATCGCGCGTGACTGGAATACACGAGACGAACGCTCCGGCTTTGCCGGTTACGTACTTGAGTTCGAGGTGGAGGCCGAGTATCTCAAAGGCTTTCAGGTGCAGCAGGTAGGCGGCGCGCAGCACCTGGAATATTGGATTCCGGCCGAGCAACTCCCAGAATTCAATCGACACATTGTTGGATTGATCCGGAAGATCGCAACCTTCGCCAAAGAACGCTGACCCCTTCTAGCGCCAGCGATCAACGCCATTCCACCAGAGAGTTTTGAGCCATTCAAGAAAGGTAATCTTGGCCCACTCGCGATGCTGCCACCAGCGCATGCCGAACATGTCAGGGTCATAGGCTGCGGCCATGGACCAGTGAAACTGGGGCAGCTTCTTACGGAAGATGGAAAGCGCACGGCGGCTGTGAAAGTCGCTGGTGACCAGAAGCACGCTCTTCGCCCCTAACGCAGCGACACACTTCTGAACGTAGATGGTTTCCGTGATGGTGGAATCTTCGGCAAACGGGCAGACGCTGACCTTGTCCGCCATGTCGCCCGCGTCCTGCTTCACGTAATCAGCGGCGTAAGAAGCGGGGGTTCGCCCAAAGTAGTGAGTGTCTGCCGCGGCGTCAAGAAAGAGATGGCGTGCGTAGCCCTGGCGCATCAGTTCCATGCCATGGTGGTAGCGGATATCGAGACTGTCACCGGCGAGAACCACGATGACATCAGAGCGCTCTGGACTGTCGGCAACGAGCAGCCGCCCGGCAAACACAGCCAATAGCGCGAGCCCCAACACGAGCACAAGAACTAAGACGGTTCTCTTTTTCATCAGCAGGAATTCATGAAGCAGCTTCTCTGTCATGTTATCAACTCGGAGCCTGTCAACCAGGCCTTGGCGGCGAGGCGGCCCTCTGCCGTTCGGCAAGAATGTGCAAGTTTTTTCACTGTCAGGGCAGCCCCAGATCGCAGAGCCCCGTACTCACTCCGGGGTAAGCGGCTGATCAGCAAAGATTTGCGCGTTCTGGCACAATAAACGGTTGCTTTGCATAGTGGCACCCCAAGTGCCATGTGAAGGATGCTATGAAAACTATGGAATCTGTTTATACGGCGCAAGTGGAATCATTTCTTGCCCGGCTGGATAACCGCACGGCACGGATCGGCGTAATCGGCCTGGGCTATGTAGGCCTGCCTCTGGTGCTGCTCCTGAGCGAGCAGAAGTTCCGCGTTACAGGCTTTGATATCGATGAAAAAAAAGTAAAGACGCTCATGGCGGGGGGATCTTATATCGTACGGATTCCTGGTACTGAGATTCAGGGCGCGCAGCGCGCCGGCTTCACTGCTACCAGCGATTATTCGAAGATCTCCGAGATGGACGCGATCATCATCGCGGTTCCGACTCCGCTCGATGACCATCACGAACCCGATCTCAGCTTTATTGAAGCCACGGCCCGCGCGATTGCTCCGCACCTGCGCGCCGGACAGCTGGTATCGC
This sequence comes from Terriglobales bacterium, assembly GCA_037915955.1. Lineage (GTDB taxonomy): Bacteria > Acidobacteriota > Terriglobia > Terriglobales > Acidobacteriaceae > Angelobacter. Next base: position 2,540 of record JBAIYI010000692.1, on the reverse strand, counting down.
TCGAAAGCACGACTTACCCGGGCACGACCGAAGAAATGCTCATCCCGATTCTCGAAACCAACCCCAGCGGATTGAAAGCTGCGCGCGGCGAGGAGTTCCCGGAGAATACATTCTTCGTTGTGTTCTCGCCGGAACGCGAGGATCCCGGCAATGACACCGTCGCTCGCGCCGACATTCCCAAAGTCGTGGGCGGAGTGAACCCCGCCGCAACCGAACTTGGCCGCAAACTCTACGGCAGCATCTTCCATCGCACGGTGCCGGTTTCCACGCCGGCAGCGGCGGAGATGACCAAGCTGCTTGAGAACATCTATCGCTGCGTGAACATCGCGCTGGTGAACGAACTCAAGCTGCTCTCGCTGCGCATGGGCATCGATATCTGGGAAGTGATTGCCGCTGCTTCCACCAAGCCCTTCGGCTTCCAGCCGTTCTATCCGGGACCTGGACTGGGTGGACACTGCATCCCGATCGACCCGTTCTACCTCTCCTGGAAAGCCAAGGAGTATGACTTCCGCACCAAGTTCATTGAACTGGCAGGGGAAGTCAACGTGGCGATGCCGTATCACGTGGTGACCTTTACGGCAGAAGCGTTGAACAAGCATAAGAAAGCGCTGAACGGGTCCAAGGTCCTGGTGCTGGGCATCGCCTATAAGAAAGACATTGACGATCTGCGCGAATCGCCTGCGCTGACCATCATCGAACTGCTGCAGCAGGAAGGCGCCGAAGTCTGCTACAACGATCCTTTCTTCGAATACGTGGGCCACGGCCGCAAATACAAACTCGAGATGGCGAACACGCCGCTCGAAAACCTGGGCCAGTATGACGCAGTCCTCATCGTGACCGACCACTCCAGCTACGACTACAAGTGGATTGTGGACCAGTCAAAGCTCGTGGTGGATACTCGCAACGCCACGAAGGGCATCAAGAGCGAGAAGATCGTGCGCTGCTAACCGGCAGACAGCACTGCATCGATGCGAACCGGGCCGGCCTTGCGGGGCCGGCCTGATTTTTTCCCGCAAAATCTCGATATCCTAGTGCGTAAGTAAGTGGCGCAAGCTTAGCATCAGCCGGGTGCGTTCCCGCCTGCGGTCTAAGACCCGACTTTTAGCGAGAAGCCGCGTTGGGAATGCGGCCTGCTTCATGCGATTCCAGCGCGCGCGGCAGTTGCGGATCATGCGCGACTTTCTCACCGTCGTCGCGAGCCGAGGCTTCTGTTCGGCATCCACGCAGAACCATGCATCGTGGACGGAAGCATCCAGTCCCAATCTCTCAATCGCTTTGCAGACTTCGCATTTCATGGCAGTTCAACTTTTGAGGTATTCGCTCTATGTGATCAGAACCCAGATCCAGAGCAGCAGTTGTTTCCTCCTTGTAAATATTTGTTACTGGCTTTGTTCCTGTCTGGGACAAACGGCCCGCCCGCAGATGCAACCCTTTACAAAGTAGAGAGCCGCAAGAAATCACTTGAATGTGATACTTGAACCGCGATACACCTGAAGCAGATGGCCGGCCTTCTACGTTCGCTCTTCTCACGGGACCGCTCCCAGGACGAAATCACGGAAATCAACCGGCTGCGCGGGCAACTCGCTGCCAAGCCGGACTCTGGGCTGCGCGACTTTGCCGCTCACGCAGACACGCGGCCGCAGATCATGGCGGCAGCGGCGGTGGTTGCGTCGCGGGTGCTTGGCCTGGAAATGTTTGACGTTCAACTCCGCGGTGCGCTCGGCCTGTGCGCAGGACGAATCGTGGAAATGCAGACCGGCGAAGGCAAAACGCTGGCCGCGGTGCCTGCGGCTATCTGGTATGCTCGCGAGCGCAAGGGCCTGCACGTGATGACGGTCAACGACTACCTGGCCCGCCGCGACGCGCAATGGATGGGCGGCATCTACGAGTTCTTCGGGCTGAGCGTCGGTTACATCCAACGCGAGATGACGACCTTCGAGCGGCAGAAGGCTTACTCCTGCGACGTAACTTATGCAACCGCGAATGAAGTCGGCTTCGATCTGCTGCGCGACCAACTCGCTCTCTTTCCTGAAGAGCAGGTGCATCGGCCCTTCAACGCCGCGCTGATTGATGAAGCCGATTCCATCTTGATTGATGAAGCGCGCATCCCGCTGGTGATCGCCGGTGGCGATGCCGGCGTTGATTCCCTTCCCCTTCGCGTCGACGCGCTCGTCCGGCGCTTCCGCCGCGGAGTCCAGTTCACGGTGGACGAGCACGGCCGCAACGTCGCACTCACTGACGCGGGCGCGCATGAAGCTGAGCACCTGTTTCACTGCGGCAATCTCTATCTGGAAAGAAACCTGAACCTGCTTTGCGCCATTCAGGATTCCATCCATGCGCATGCGCTGCTGCATCGCGATGTGGACTATCTGGTGAAAGATGGCGCCATCCAGTCGGTGGACGAGTTCAAGGGCCGCATCATCCAGGACCGTCGCTGGCCCGCCGGCCTGCACACCGCGCTGGAGGCCAAAGAACATGTCGGGTTCAAGGAGCAGGGCCAGGTGCTGGGCTCCATCACGTTGCAGAATCTGGCTGGCCTT
>JBAIYI010000274.1:0-3567 GCA_037915955.1 Terriglobales bacterium | reverse complement strand
GCTTCGGTTGTGTAGTGCGCTTCTTCCACCGAAGTTGCCGCGCCCTGGCCGCGATGGCAGAACACACAGCCGAACTGATCGAGCTGATGCGGAATCGCCGGATGTTTGCGGAATGGCTGCTGCGTGGCTCCGACCAATGCACCATCCAGATTCACGTGGCAGCTCTGGCAGCGGTCCACCACATTCAGTTTTGGCACCCAGATCTGGCGGATGCCGGTGTGGAAACTGCGCACCAGTGTTCCGCTCTGTCGCTGCCCGGCAAGGCTGAGATAAGACTTTTGATAATGACGCCAATCACTGAAATAGTTCTTTGCCGGGGCGATTGCCAGCGAGATGAACAGCGCCAGACTCACCACACCGAAGGTGATGAGCTCGCGCAGTGTTGGCCGGCTGCGCAATGGACGGCGTTGCTTTTCGTTATCAGTCAATTGAGCTCCTCCGTCTCCTTAGTAGCTCTGCCATGGCCAGACCCACGACCATCCTGGGCCGCGGAAGAAAGTTCCTATCGCGGTGAGCACGATCAGCTCCACCAGGAACCAGGTCATGATCCAGAAGGGCAGCGATTTTGCTGCAAGCCGTTTCTGAAAATTTGTTTCCGGGCGTTCGGCATACTTCGCCGAAAGCAGCATCAGGCCGCCGACGATCAGCGTGGGCACCAGCGCGACCCACACGTCGTAGAACACGAGAAAAACACTGAAGACCACGATCACCGCCGCAACTACGTTGAGACGACGTTTGCGGTCGCGAGCCCACAGAGCCTCTCCTTCAATGTTGACGTTGAAATACGGAATCACGATCAATGCGCCCACCACGAGTCCGGGGATCAGCACGCCTGCCACCACTGGCGGAAAGTAGTGCAGCAGCTCCTGCAATCCCAGGAAGTACCACGGCGCTTTGGCCGGGTTCGGCGTGTGCATTGGGTCGGCAATGCCCTCGAGCGGAGCATTCGCGATGAGCGAAACCCAGACCAGCAGCAGGAACGCAACTTCCAGCGCGATGATGAAGCGAGCAAGAGCCCCGGGATAAGTCATCACCCGCGGCTCTTCCTGAGTCCTTACCTGGGGAGAGGTGCGGCGCAGAATAAAGGCGATGCGACGCGGATTCTTGCGAACGTCAGGCTGGATTTCCGCCTGCATTTTCACGGCTTCACTCATGGCTGCTTCTCCTCCGGCACGTACAGGCCGCCATCTTTGCGGATGCGCCAGAAGTGCACACCGATCAGCGCCACCGCCGTGAGCGGAAGGATCACGCAATGCAGAACGTAAAACCGCAACAGCGCGTTCGCATTCACTTCATTGCCGCCCAGCATGAGGAAGCGAATCTTCTGTCCCATAACCGGCACGGCCTTCGCGATGTTCGAGCCCACCGTGACCGCCCAGAATGCCAACTGGTCCCAGGGCAGAAGGTATCCGGTGTAGCTGAGCAGCAGCGTAATCAGCAGCAGGAACACGCCGATCACCCAGTTGAACTGGCGCGGCGGGCGATACGCCCCACGGTAGAACACCTTGAACATGTGCGCGAAAACGAGAAAAACCATCGCGTGCGCCGACCAGCGATGCAGGTTGCGCAGAAAGACCCCGGAAGCTACCACAAACTGCAGGTCCTTCATATCGGTGTAGGCCTGCGGGACCGAAGGATGGTAATAGAACATCAGCAGGATCCCGGTTGCCACCAGGATGAAGAACGTGCTGAGCGTAAGAGCGCCCAGAAACCACGTTGGGCTGAACTCCAAGGCGCGCGAGCGAATCTTGGCCGAGAACAGGTGCAGAAATACGTTCTGCTGCACCGCCTGCGAGCGATGCAGATTACTCGAACCACTGCCGCTGCGGAAGATGGTGCGCCAGACTTCACTGTTGCGGACGCGTTCGATTTCGTCCTGGATCATGGTTGGCATGGTTTATACCTTCACAAACTCCTGTTCTTTGAGCGGACTGGAGCGGTCCACCATCAGATAGCCTTCTTCACTCAGCCACACCTTCAGCCTCGGCAGCGGCTGCGGCGCTGGACCTGCCACCTTCACGCCGTCTTTATTGAAGCGGCTGCCGTGGCATGGGCAGGCGATGAGATCGAGTTCGGGCTTCCATGCGGTGAGGCAGCCCAGATGCGTGCAAATGGCGCCGAGCGCGTAAAATCCCTTGGGCCCGTTCACCAGATAAATGCCGCTTTGCGCGTCCAGAGTGACCGAGTTGGCAGGAAACTGGTCAGGCTTCCCTGCCTTGACAATCGGCGAAGCTTCAAACAGCACGTTGGGCGAGAAATATTCGTAGGAGAAGAGTCCCGTTCCCGCGCCCGCCACGATCAGCGAGCCGATGCCCAGCTTGGCGAAGAATTCGCGCCGCGTGCAGTCTTTGCAATCGTCGTCGGGCACTGCCGCATTCGCGGTTTTGGTTTCATCACTCATTTATTGCTCCTCAGGTCAAAAGACTGGATGGGGATCAGGCCGGTGTTCTCGGCTGACTTGAAGTGGAAAGCTTCCATGGTGATCTCGTTCACCGGGCAGCGCATGGCACAGAGTCCGCAGCGAATGCAGCGGGTCTCGTCCTTAACCATGACTGAGCCTTTGAAAATCGGATCCGCAAGTTCGTCCACGGCGACGCCGCGCAACTCAACTTCGTGCGCAGCTTCGTTGCCACGCAGATACGAAAGCACCGGCTCGGGAAATTCGAATGTCTCCAGCGGAACCAGTTCCAGGCACTGCTCCGGACAAACGTCCACGCAGCCACCGCAGAGAATGCACTCTGTTCCGTCAACTTCAGTGCCTTCAAACACCGTGTTGATCCAGCAGTGGAGACAGCGCTGCGCTTCTTCCATGGCGGTCTTTTCGTCAAAACCAACTTCCACTTCCGTCACGCCCGTACGACGTTCCAGCGGCAGCATCGGTACCGAGTGGCGCGCAATTTCCATGTAGTTGGTGATCATCTGATGGCGATTCAGTACTTCGATCTCGATCACCGGGTCAGCCTGTTTGTGGCCGCGCAGGAACTCGTCAATGCCGGCAGCGGCGCGCTTGCCGTCGGCAACGCTGTCAATAATCAGGCGCGGACCAAACACGCAATCTCCGCCGGCAAAAATTCCCGGAACGGAGGTCATCAGGTTGCTGCGGTCCACTTCAATCAGGCCGCGTGGCGAGATCTTGATATTGCTTTCCTTACCCAGAAAGTCGAGATTCGGCGCCTGGCCGATGGCCAGAATTACGGTGTCGCATTCCACCAGCGATTCGCTACCCTGCTGGAACTGTGGGTTGAAGCGTCCGTTCTCGTCGAAGACACGGCTGGTGCGCACCGTCTCCAGTGCCGAAACGCGACCGTTCTGCCCGATCACGCGATTCGGCCCGAAGCCTGCATGAATGGTGACGCCTTCGGTTTCGGCTTCTTCAATTTCTTCCAGTGCCGCGGGCATCTCATCGCGGCGCTCAATGCAGACGATATGAACTTCACTGGCTCCCATGCGCAACGCGGAAAGCGAGATATCCACCATTTCATGCGACGCCACGGCTTCCACGTTCTTTGTCCAGTCATCGGTTGGGATCTCGTGCTGGCGGACAACTTCGCGAGCCGCGGAGCGCGC
>JBAIYI010000468.1:0-4903 GCA_037915955.1 Terriglobales bacterium | reverse complement strand
GAAATTCACGCTGGCTGCGTCAGGATTGTTGAAGCGCAGAATGGTTGCGCTTTTCAAGCCGACCCATAAGTTGCCCTGCGGATCCAGCACCACTGAACTGGCATTGCTGGGATTGCCTGGAAGCGCGCAGCCCGTTTGCCCGGCCGGAAACACTGCTCCCGCCGGATTACCGCCCATTCCGAAAAGGGTGGTGTAATCAATCATTCCGTTCCCATTGTCACCGCCGGCCACATAAGTAATTTGAAAAATGCCTTGTTTCTGATCGGCAAAGTACAAAAGGTTTGTGGTGGGATCAAATGTCATTCCGGCGCCGGTGATTCTGGAACCGTTGAGCTGGAATGCACACGTGGCGGGATTGATCGCGTAGGGGCCCGGAGAGTCAAGATCCGGATCAATGCGGCAGATTCCGGCGCTTGCATCAGCAATCCACAGGTGACGAACTGGTTGATTGGTTAATGGGTTCAGAGCCGTTCCGTACATCACGATTCCGCCGTCAGGAGCGGTAATCGAGCTTTGGGTGGGCGTTCCGGCAATCTGTTGGGAACTGGTGGCAGGTGTTATGGCGGTTTGGGCGCTCGCAACGTTCAATGCGAGGCAGATCATTAACATCGAGCAGGAAAGAATGAACGCTGCTCTTTTGTACGCCTGGGACGTGCGTACTCCAGCAAAGGGCAAAATGGTGGAGGTCAAAGCTGTCTTTCGCCTTCCTGTTCCGTGAGCTCAAGGCTCCGGAATCTTCTGTTATGGGAAGCAGCGTTCCGCCAACTTTTTGGGGCTGTGTTCTGGCAATGCGTCCGGAAGAGAACCTATACCTTTTCTACTATCTGCTCGATAGCATTGAGACGCATGCGGATCGAGAACCTGAGACTATTTGTCTAACTTAGGCGGTCAAGATTAAACCTGCATTAAGCGCACCTAAAGTATTCTTAATACTCGTTATTACCTATAACGGCATTTCAGTAAGAAACCATTCGTCTCATCGAGAGCGTAAGACATAAAGAGTGTTCGGACGAAAGAAAAATATACAAGACAGTCGAAAAAGCAACGAGAACTGGCATTCAGAGCAGAAAGAAGCGGGTCCGTTGTTCGCGGACCCGCTTGGTTATCACGGTTCGTGAACCGTTACTTGGCGTTGATCGTTACCGTCACCGAATCGTTCTTCGGATTGGTGTCAATGCCTGTGAAGCTGACCTTACCCGTTGTCGGAATTGAGCCAGTCTGCACCACGTTTACGTTCACCGTCAGATTGAACTGCTGCACCGGTTTGGCGCCGTTCTTTCTGGAGCCGCCCAGGTTGGCAGAGTTGCAAGTTACCGTACCACCAGGTGTTCCCGGAGCCGGCCCTGTGCAGACGCCGAGATCAGCGGGAAGGTCAGTGGTCAGGGACTGGAAGACCAGTGCTGCCGGCATCGTCTGCGTGAACGTGACGTTGTTAGCCGGAATTGCTGTAGCGTTCCTGATCTGCCATTTGTAGCTATCAGGCGCTCCCGTGGGGAGAGTGCCGGTAACGGTTGGACCACCGTTCACAGCCGAACCCGAAACCTGCAGGTCCGTGCTGGCCGTTGTGTTGGCGAAGCTCGGCGCATTCGTGGTGACGCTGGTGTTCACCGGAACGATCGACGTGCCCGCGAAGTCAGTTGCGCTTACCACGACGGAGTTGCTGATGCTCTGATACTGCATCTGCACGATGAACGGAATGCGCACGATCGCACCAGGATCCATTTCTCCGATGTTGCAGGAGAAGGTGACCACGCCCGGCCCTGCGGAAGTGCAGGTGCCCTGACCAGTCTGGATGGAGATGATGTTCGCCAGAGGCTGGATGGTTGCAGTACCCAGGCTGCTGCTGGCAACACCAAGCGCCGAAGCCTGCTGGTAGGTGAAGGTGCTCGTCGTTGGCGTGTTCACGATTGTGAATGTGCCATTGAACGTTGCATCCGTCACGCCAGCGACTACGACGGTCATATTCGGGGCGAACTGTGTGTTCGTAGTCATGGAAACCGTGACCAGACCCGTGGCATCGCGCGTGATCAGCGAGATGTTAGCCGGAATGGTGTTCAGGGTGTTAGTGACGTTTACGTTGTCCACCGGGAATTGCGAATTGTTGGTGACAGTGATCGTGTAAGTCAGCTGGACCGGACTCACCGTCGGGTCAGCCGGCTTGCTGATGGATGCCGAAACCGTCGGCAGGAATGCAGAAGACGGAGTGACCGCGTTCGACGGAGCCGATTCGTTGCTGCTGCCCACGATGTTTGTCGCGTGCACCGTGAAGGTATATGAAATGCCGTTGGTCAGGCCGCCGAACACCACGCTGTCAGTGTTGGAGCCGAACGCCGGAGGCGGCACAGTGACAGTGAGGCCGCCGGGATTGCTCGTGACCGTGTAGCTGGTGACGGGTGTACCCGGGTCGGCGGTAGAAACTGTCCACGTGACAAGAGCTTGCGTATCGCCAGGCTGAGCCGTTACCGGGCCAGGAATGCTCGGTACGTTGAGTCCGGGCGGGGTGATGGGGCCGCTGGGCAGCGAGAGCGGGCTGGTTCCGTTCGCATTCGAGGCGGAGACTTGGAACGTGTAAGTAACATTATTGATCGCGGGAATCACGACGGAAGTTGGTGGGAACCCTCCAGCGACCACCGGAGTTACGGTGAAATCCGGAATCGGCGCTCCCGCTGAGATAGAGCTGTTGTGGATCGTGTAGCTGGTTACCGGCTGGGCGGATTGAGCCGGGCTCCAGCTCAATGTGATCTGTGAATTCCCGGCGATGCCCACTACGTTGAGCGGGGCTCCAGGAGCTGCAGGAGCCGCAAGCGGCTGTGAAGTCTGCCACCAGCGAGCGTTCCCGATTGCCAGCGGATTTATGAGAATCACCGGATCTTCGGCTGAGTATGCCACCAGGTTCGCCGGATCGGTTCCGTCAAGCGCCATTGCGCTGATGGCCGCGAGAGGCGGGTTCGGAACGACTGCACCGGTGTTCAAATAGGTTACGTCGAGGGTCTGAGCTGCCGCAGGAGCGGACGCGTTGCCCACCCACGCAATCTGCGAGCCGACGCCGTAATACAGGTTGTTACCATTGGTGGCTGGATAGAACTGGTCACCCGCCAACGCGTTGGTTGCACCCACCGCGGGCAGGACTGGAACTACCGTTCCGTTAGCAGTTGAACAAGCTGCATTCGGGGGAACCAGGCAGGTGGTATCAGCGTTGTGAATCACGAACGGGGAAGTGGCATCGCCGGCCCAGAGATCGTGCCCGATAAAGGCAAGACCATTGGTGATGCGGTTGTCGGGAGAAGTAGCCACAAGCTGCACAAACTGATCACAGGAGCCGAATCCGAACTCAGCCGCCGTGCCTGGGCTGTTGATGCGGAGAATCTCGCCGCCATCGGCAAACCCAACCCACAGGTTGCCTAGCGGATCCAGGACTGCGCCGTTGGGCCGGGCGCGGCGAACCGCCGGGCCAGGATAGGGGCAGCCGGTACCGCCGATGAAGGGCCCCTTGCGGGTAAATTGTCCGCCGGCAAGAGTAAAGCCATTGCTGAAGTCGAGCAGGCCGTGGCCGCTGTCAGCGGTCGGGTCCCAGTGGACGCGCACAACACCCTGGCTGGCCGTGTTGTTGTCAGTGTAATAGAGCCAGCTGCGCGCAGGATCATAAGCCATCTGTCCGCCGAGCGGAATGGCGCCGCCGCCGCGCAGGATCGAGAATGCGCAGGTGTTACGGTTGATATCCCACGGCCCGGGCGCGCCGATCTCAGGGTCCATACGGCAGATGCTGGAAAACGTGTCAGCTACCCAAAGGTGACGTACCGGGAGACCGGTATAGATGCTGATCGCGGAGCCCTGAAGAACAATGCCACCCAGCGGGCCGGTGTTGATGCTGTTCGCATCCTGTCCGGAAAACAAAATCGTGTTGGTGAGAGGATTGACGGCGGTCTGGGCGGCTGCTGGCAGTACAAGCGCAAAGAGCGCCAGCATTACAAAAAGCGCGCGACCAGAAAGTAATCCACAGAAGAGGCCGCAATTCGCGGCTGCAGTCCGTGCGGAGGATCTCATGATAGTACCTTTCCCCTCCCGAGCGTCAGCTTCAGGAGCTATTCAAAATGGGATAAGGCATCATCCGTTGAGCCTGGACTGCTGCATCCATGGCCTGCGCAGCACGTCAAGAAGCTCTAACACTGCGCATGGCAGGGAAGCACCCGGAAGGGCAAGCCATCGCAAACTTGGCGGAATTCCGCCAAGTAGTTCTAAGATTAAAACTTGGGCCAATTAGAAAACTATTGACGTCAGATTAAAGTCTTTAAGAATCTCCAGGGCGACTAGCATGGCTGCTATCAATCAACCACACTCAACTAGGTAGTCATAGTCTTAAATAAATAAGACTAGCTAATTAATCTACAACTTATGTCGAAATCTATGGGCCGCTTCTCCCACATGGGGAAGCGGCCCGTAGAGGTTTGTGGGCGTTAGTTGACGGTTAAAGTCACTGGCGTTGAGTGGACCAGGGGGCCGCTCGTGCCGGTAACTGTCATGTGATAAATCCCCTGTTGCGCGCGATGATCGACCAGGAACGTGAGAGTCGAGGTCCCGCTACCGGTAACCGACGTCGGTGCAAACGTGGGAGTCACAAGCGCTGGTACGCCGGAGATCGACAGGTTCACGGTCCCAGCGAATCCGTTGATCGCCGTGATGGTCACGGTTTCCGAACCGCTGGAGTTGCGTTTAACCGTGATCGCAGCCGGGGCCGAGATGCTGAAGTCAGCAGTAGGAACCGGGTCCACTTGCAAACTGACCGTCGTCGAATGGGACGTCACCGCGTCTGTCCCGGTAATCGTCAGCACATACGTTCCCGGAGGCGTACTGGCGTTTGTCGTGATGGAGAGCGTCGTTGAGCCGGAGACCGTCAGCGACGTCG
>JBAIYI010000477.1:0-1691 GCA_037915955.1 Terriglobales bacterium | reverse complement strand
ACTTGTGGCAAGCCTTGCGTGACTTGGCCATCTTGTTGTCCTCGGCGGCCTGATCGCGAACCTGAGCCGCTACGCAGACGTGGTCGCCTTCGAAAGCTTCGCGCCAGACGTATCCCTGCTTGCAGGTGTCTTTTCCGTACGCTCCCCCGTTCGGGCTCTTGTGAGAGGCGGCCTGGGCGTTTTGATCAGCCGTTTGCTTGCGCACTTGCGGCGTTACGCATACATGGTCTTTGCGGGAGGCCTCCCTCCAGACATATGGTTTCTGGCAGGTGTCCGGGCCGTACTTGCAGTTTTCCACCGTAAGAGGACCACCTGTGGTGGTGCCGGTTTTCTCCTGAGCGAGAACCATGCTGCTGGCCATGCCAAGGAGCACAAAAAGAGCAACGAATCGCTTCATCGCGAAATCCTTCTAAAAATAATTTGTCGTTCGGAATTGCTGTGGCCCTATGCAGACGTGCGGGAACTTGGGCGACATTGTCTCACGAGTCGAGAACGCTTACGAGATTCAGCGTCCGCCGGATACGTCGAGAATCGTTCCGGTAACGTAAGAAGCTTCATCGGAGAGAAGCCAGAGTATCGCCGCAGCAATTTCTTCCGGCTGGCCGCCGCGCTTCATCGGCACCAGGGATTTCACGCGATCCACGCGTTGCGGTTCGCCGCCTCTGGCGTGGATTTCCGTGTACACAAATCCGGGACGCACAGCGTTGACGCGAATGCCTTCTTCCGCCACCTCTCCGGCCAACCCGAGCGTGAAGGCGTCAATTGCGCCTTTGCTCGCCGCGTAATCAACGTACTCTCCTGCGGCTCCATAAAGGGAGGCGATGGAAGAGATATTCACGATGCTGCCTCCATGACCTCCGCGGCGCGTGGACATGCGGCGAACCGCCTCGCGCGCGCACAGAAAGCTGCCGATCACATTCGTTTCGAAGACGCGCCGCAACCTGGCTGCATCAATGTTCTCAATCCGCGACTGAAGCTCCAGCGTTCCGGCGTTGTTGACGAGGGCCGTGACCGGCCCAAGTTCTTGATCGACAGTCTTGAACAGACAAACTACGTCTTCTTCTGAGCTCACGTCAGCCTGCACGGCGATAGCCGCTCTGCCACTTTTGCGAATCTTTTCAGCTAACGCCTCAGCTTCTTGCGAGCGCTGCAGATAGTTCATCGCGACGGCATAGCCTCGTTCAGCCGCGAGCATGGCCGTGGCAGCGCCGATGCCACGGCCGCCGCCGGTGACCAGCAGGACTTTGCGATCGGAGCTCTCGGAAACCATCAATCCGCCGCGCTGCTCGCGCCCGCACCCAGCGTCTGCTTGCGGACGGTGAGCTTGTCGATCAGATCTGTTCTCAACTGGAAACCCCGTCCGGGCGTTTGCGGTACGGTGATGAAGCCGTCGGCTGATACCTCAACTGTCGGCTCAATGATGTCTTCTTTCCAGTAGCGCTTGGAAGCCGACACATCTCCGGGCAGCGTGAAATTTGCCAGCGTGGAGAGGGCTATATTGTGAGAGCGTCCGATGCCGCTTTCCAGCATGCCGCCGCACCACACCGGAATCTTGTTCTGCTGCGCCACGTTATGGATTGCCACTGCTTCGCTGAATCCGCCAACGCGTCCCACTTTGATATTGATAATGCGGCAGGCGCCAAGCTCGATAGCGGCGCGCGCATCGCGCCGGTTATGAATAGCCTCGTCGA
>JBAIYI010000883.1:0-2075 GCA_037915955.1 Terriglobales bacterium | reverse complement strand
AGAGACTCTCCGGTCCATTCGAAATCAAGCTGAACAGCGAGCAAGACTGGCCGCCGGTGCCGACCTGCTCACCGGAAGGCTGGAACTCGGCGCTCGAACTGCTGCGCAGCGGACATCAGAAGCTACTCGGCGCGCTTGGCGGCCTCCCTGAGGCAAAGCTCGAATCCGTGGTGCCGGGGACGGACTACACCTATTACGTCCTTCTGCATGGCGTGGTTCAGCACGATATCTACCACGCCGGGCAAATGGCGGTCCTCAAACGCCAGTTGCGCTCGGAGACGGCTGGGTAACGGCAGTGTGCATCCAAATTCCTGGATGTCTCGTCCGTACGCACGTTTGTAAATCGCCGCCTCGGATGCTAGGATTTCGGTTTCCATAGGATTCATGAGGAGGATTCAATGTCAGATCGTGACGGCAGCAATGGATTCATCTGGTTCCTTGCGGGTCTTGGACTAGGAGCCGCGCTCGGCGTTCTGTACGCTCCGCGGTCTGGGCGCGAAACTCGGGAAGCAATTCTGCAGGCCGCCGAAGACGGTCGCGAGGCCATTCGGGACCGCGCCCGCCAGATGAAAGAACAGGCCGGCGAGTGGATGGATCGCGGCAAGGAATACGTACAGCAGCAGAAAGAACAGATTCGTTCGGCATATGAGGCGGGCCGCCAGGCGTATCGCGAAGCCACCGAAACCGAGAAATCCAAGTCGTAATCTCAGGCTGGCCGGAGCAGGTGAGCGGCTCTTCCGGCCAGCGCAAGTTCTCTTCTGTACCGCTTCGCATTTGTGCCGTGGATGTCAGTTCGGCCAACTTCCCGCTTCAGGCAAACCGGTTAGCCACCGCAGCCTGGCAGACAGGCAGGAACTCTTCGGAATGGACAACACTCTCCTGATCATCTTTATCGGCATATCGTCGCTCGCCATTCTCATCCAGGCAGCCATTCTGGCCGGCCTGTACGCTTCCGTGAAGAAAGCCGTCGCGAAAGTGGACGTGCTCGCCTCCGATTTCGAAAAGCACGGCCTCCCCGCCCTCAAGCTGGCACGCCAGGTCATCGAAGAGAACAAGCCCAAGCTGGATGAGATTGTCGAAAATCTGTCAGTCGTCTCTACGACGGCACGCGAGCAAGTGCAGCGCATCGATGGCACGCTAACCGAAATCATCGACCGGACGCGGCTGCAGGTGATCCGCGCCGACGAGCTGGCCACACGCACGCTCGACAAAGTGGAAGAAACCACCGACATGGTGCAGCAGACGGTGCTGACCCCGGTTCGCGCCTTCAGTGGATTGCTTTCCGGACTCTCCGCCGGACTGGGCTCTCTCCTGGCTGCGCGGCGCGCGCGTAAACATGGCCAACACCATATCCCCAGCGAGGATATGTTCATCTAGGCTGGCGAACAGCTATCCTTGAATCTGCGCCTGGCCAAGGGCAATCCCGCCTTCCGTCATTAACCCTGTAACGGTGAGCTATACTGCTTCGACTATTTGGCGACGCCCTGCCTTCGCGGCGGTGTCTGGAGGTGAGGAATGGGCATCACAACCGGTTTGTACGGATACGAGATCGTTCTGCTCATTCTGGGCGTTGTTCTCTTTCTGGTGCTGATCTTCGCGTTCCTCTACCAGATCCTCCACGGTAAGAAGGTCTCCGCCCTGCTGGCGTTCTTCGTGCTTCCCATTGCGATGATCGGCTATCCCAGCATTCACTCGCTCCAATACAAGGACGGCGTGCTCACGCTGGAAAAATCCACCCAGGACCTGCTCAAGAATCCGCTGGATGCGGCGGCGCGGGCGAAGGTAGAGCAGGAAGTATCCGATCTTTCGAAGCGCCCGGCTAAAGATCCGAAGGACGCAACCATCGTCGCCAAGGCGCAATTTGCCGTGGGTGACGAAAGCGGAGCCGCTCAGACCCTCAATGGCGTGCTGCAGAAAGATCCGAACTATGCCGAAGCCCTGCAGCTCAGAAACAAGATGGAGCTGGTGCACCAACTGGAAGAGCTGGCCACGAGAGTCACCCAGAATCCCTCGGATCAGCAGGCGCGCATGCAATTGCAGCAGACAGTCGCAGTCGCCAACAACACGCCCATCTC
>JBAIYI010000363.1:0-4539 GCA_037915955.1 Terriglobales bacterium | reverse complement strand
CCTCCGATACCTGAAACCGTAGAAACCATTACGCCTTCAGAATTGCGCATGCACCTTGAGTTCCTTGCGTCCGATGAGCTTGGAGGACGCTACACGCTTTCCCCCAGCTTCGCCATCGCCGCCCGATATCTGGCTTCCCACCTTAAGGGATATGGATTTGTCGGCGGGGCCAAAGACGGCAATTTTCTGCAGACCTTTGACGTGGTTTCAACCAAGGCTGATCCCGCAAAAACCCGCCTGGAACTTACGCTCGATGGCAAACCGGAAGCACTGAAGCTGGGCGAAGATTTTGTTACTGCCATTGATTCGGTCAGTGGAGATGCAACGGGAGATGTTCTGTTTTTGGGCGCCGGCATATCCGCGCCTGAGCAGGGGCACGACGACTACAAGGGCGTCGATGTGAAGGGCAAGATTGTGCTTCTGGTGTCCGCGAATCCAACCGGGCTGGACATTGAGCACATCGAACGCGATGAAGAAGGTAGTGTGGCCGCCGCGGCCCATGGCGCTTCCGGCGTGCTCATTGTTCCTCCACAACGGTTCCTTGAGAACATGCGGAAGAAAACGGTGATGCAGGCCATCGCAGGCCGCGAGCGCATCATGCTTGCTTCTCCGGAGGAAAAACGGGTCCCGATGCTGACTCTGGGCCCGGAACTCTCGGAGAGAATGCTCAAAGCCGTGGGCCTGGATTTGAACAAGGCTTTTGAAATCACCAAGCGCAAGGAAGCTGTGAAACCGATACTGATGAAGGCTTCCGCCCGCATGGGAGTGGGATTGCTGGAAACGCATACGAGCACTCAGAACGTAGTCGGCATTCTTCCCGGGACTGACCCCAAATTGAAAGAGGAATACGTGGTTTTCAGCGCGCATTATGATCACCTGAAAACCGGTTCCAACGGCGAGATCTATCATGGCGCTGACGATGATGGCTCCGGTACGTCCGCGGTTTTGGCGATTGCGCACGCAATGTCCAAAGACCGGCCGAAGCGTTCCATTATGATCATTTTCCATGCCGGCGAGGAAATGGGGCTGCTCGGCTCAAGCTATAACACAGACGTGAACCCGGCAGTCCCGCTGCAGAAAATCGTCGCCGATTTCAACATTGACATGATCGGCCGTTCCAAGCCCCAGGGCGATACAGCTCCTGCCGACGAGCATTTGACCGATGCGAACACCGTTTATCTGGTAGGCGCGGACCGCATCAGCCAGGAATTGAATGCCATCAGCGAGCAGACAAACCAGCAGTTCCAAAAAATGAAGCTCGATTATTACTACAACGATCCAGCAAACCCGGAGCGCATTTACTACCGCTCCGACCACTGGAATTACGCTCGCCATGGCATACCCGTAATCTTTTACTTCGACGGCACGCATGTGGATTATCACCGCCCCTCGGACACGGTGGACAAGATCGATTTTGACAAAATGACCAAAGTGACACGCCTGGTTTTTGAAACAGGGTGGCGCGTCGCCGAACTCGATCACCGGCTTGCTATGGGGGAAGGCGACTAGAGTTTGATTTTCCGGCTGGAACGGCTGATCGAACCATTTGGCTGGATGTAGCCGTCAATCACGAGGTTGAGGCGGTCAAAGAATGAGCCGCTGGTCTGCTCACATGGAATCTCAGCTTGACTGTGTCCCGGTTGCGCCTGCGGTACAAGTTTCTGACCTTGCGGCACGATGGATGCCTGCGATGAAGCCTGCGCGTCATCGTCACTATAAAACCACAGAGTTCGGCGCAGCTGGTCTACTGCCGATCTGAACCTCATTAATTCACTGCCTGCACTCTCGGGGAGCGAGTGGTGCTTGGCTGGCGTACCGTCTGAGGCGCCCAGCAATCCGCAGATTTCGTTCTGGATAAGCTCCAGCTCGGAGGTCATGGTCTTGAGGCGCTCCACGACCGGGTGGGTCGCGTGCGTTTTCTTTTGCCAGGAAAGAATGCCTGATTGTGATTGATGGGTGCTCATTCTGTCTGCTTTCCGTGATCCAGAGAAGCTACAACATAAAGGGCGCAGCAAAAAAAAGTAAGTCCCATTTTTCGGTGTCACCACGGAAGCCAACAGAAGATCAGGCGAGACGGCGTCCGAGCACCAGCGTGATGTCGTCGGGCTGCTCCGTTGCTCCAATCCAGTCCTGCACCGCCGCCACGGCGTGGGCGCTGATGCGGTCCAGCGGCAGGTTGCGATTCGCAATAATGGTTTCCAGAAGCCGCTCTTCACCGAATTCGCCGAAATCGTTCTCAGGCTCGGTCATGCCATCACTGAATGCGATGAAAATATCGCCAGGAAGGAATTCAACCGTTTCTTCCTCGTACTCCATGTTGTCAAACAGGCCCACCACCATACCGCCTGCTTCCAGCCTTCGCACTGAGCCATCGGCGCCCAGAATAATCGGCGCAAGGTGACCTGCGTTGGAGTATGTCAATCTGCGCTTGTCCCCGTCATAGAAGCCCAGAAACAGAGTCGCATACTTCTCGGCCGGGGTACTGCGGTACAGGTGGCGATTCAGCAGCCAGAGCATCTGTGCGGGTGAGGGCGGCTGTGCCGGAAGGCTCAGCGTAGCTGCTCTTCCGCTAGTGCCGTATGCTGAAGCCGCGCCGGCAGAGACGAGTTGTTCCTGCTCATAGGCTCGGACGGCAGAGTGGATTGTGGCCATCAGCAGGGCCGCCGAGATGCCTTTGCCACTGATATCACCAACCGCAAGACCGACCTGATCTGGACCATAGGAGAGGAAGTCGTAGTAATCTCCGCTTACGATGCGGGCGGGCCGGCAAATGCCATGCAGTTCCAGCGTGCGTGTGCTGGTGAACTCCCTCGGGAACAGCTGTGCCTGCACTTCGTGCGCGATCTCAAGTTCGCTCTGGAGCCGCTCCTTTTCCTTCTGCTCTAAAATCAGCCGCTGGATGGAATCGGTCATCGAGTTAAACGCCATCTGCAACGCGCCAAGCTGGTCCTTTTCGCGGACCCGGATTCGGTGGTCGAATTCGCCGCGATTGATGTGCTGCGTAGCTTTGTAAAGATTGGCGACCGAATAGGTGATTGTGCGTGTGAGTCGCGCACCGATAACGAGTGCAACCAAAACCACAATCGCAAAGGCGATTGCAGTTCCAAGAAGCAGGAAACCCACGAGCCCTGTCCACATCCCCATGGCGGTTCCGAAGAGGCTAATCAGGGTGCTTCCACGAGTTTTGCCTGCCAGAAAAATGCCACCCGGCTTGCCGGAACTCCACTCGGTAGTCTGGACGATTCCGCCGAAAATCAGTTCAGGATCAAATCTGCCTGCAGGCGGCGCAACCGCTCCTGCAGAAATTCCTTGTTGAGGAGATTTCTGAGCCTGCGTCTCAGCAGAAGATTTTTCGCTTCGCTCGATACTGATGTCACCAAGAGTCAGTTCTCCGAGGTGCGAGGCTATGCCCCTTAGGAAGCTCGCGTCCACCGGTACACTGGATTGCACCATCTCGCTGCCACCTTTGGTGGAAACTGGCTTGAGCGCACGAAGGTAGAGTCTTCCGGAGTCGTTGATTAACCCGCTGAAGTCCTCGTTAACCCATTTGGGCTTGCTTTCACTCGGCAGAATGGTGATCACGCGTCCTGGAAATACGGTGTCGCCCGCCATGATCTGCGCAGGAGTGCGTCCGCGCTTTAAGATCTCTTCGGCCGCAGCCGCATTGGCTGCGACCAGCCTCTGCTCTTGTGCTTTGATTTCCGATACCGTCAAGTACGTTGCAACGTGCTCCACGATAATGTAGATCGTGCCCAGAGCCAGCGTGAAGGCCAGGATTACCGGGACTCCCCCGATGAAGAGATAGGTGACGATCAGGCGGTTACGCACGCTCCACATCACGTGTGATCGAAACCAGCGTAGGGCAACAATGAACAAAGCGACAGCGAGGATGAAGCCGAGGAAACTTATCCAGCCGCGAAGCGGCTCGGCGACTCCTGTGAGGCCAACCGCGCGGAGAAATACCGCCAGAACCTCAAGCAGAACCACAGCACCGCCAAGATAGAAAGTGAATCGGGCGAGGCGGGTTCTGGGAGGGAAAACACCCCAGCGTGTGAGCCTGCTGCTCAGTTTGGTCCAAACGGCCACTGATGGGGATTATAACGGCTGGCAGTTGAAGGGATTAGATGCGACCGGTCAATTGTTCTTGGTATTCAATGCCGTAAGAGCCGCCCAGACATCCGGCTGTCTCTCGCACGCGGGTATATGTTGCCAGAGCGTTGATGCCAAAGACCTCGCGCAGAGCGGGGATGTTACCAGCTGAGATCAACGGCCAAGAATCCATTCGCAGGACAATCCAGAACTTCAGCTTGAGCAACGCCAAAAGCGAGTAGAGACGGAGTTCGGTGGCGGCGCGAACCATCTCCTGAGCAAGAGCTTGACGTTCCTGGGCCCTTTTTGAGGCTGGCGGCGCCTCATCGTGACCTGACTCCATGTTGCCCCATTCGATCAGCACCAGGGCATTATGGGACATGCGCAGGAGGTATTCGTACATGAGGTGGACGCGCTTGCGTTGCCAATACCGGAATTCTAAAGGTGAGA
>JBAIYI010000861.1:0-1741 GCA_037915955.1 Terriglobales bacterium | reverse complement strand
TTGTCTGTTCAATCAGTTCGATACCGGCAGCAGCCAGACCGGCTTCCGCCTGCCGGATTTCCCGGCACACGACATCCCGCTTGCCTTCGCCGACAAGGTCTACGATCCGACGAGCGGCGAGCTGGTGTTCGATCTGTTCAACCTGGATGGCATCCTGGGCGACAAATTCCTCGTGAACGGGACCATTCAGCCGTTCTTCCAGGTCGAGCCGCGCCGCTACCGCTTTCGCATGCTCGATACCGGTCCATCGCGTTTCTACGAATTCTTCCTCACCGGAAACGTTGGTGGCACTGGCTCGCCCACCACAAATCCGTTCTGGCTGATCGGCACGGATGGCAATCTCATACCGGCGCCGGTCCAGGTCAACAGCGTCCGCATCGGCCCCGCTGAGCGCGTGGACGTGGTCATTGACTTCACCAACTTTGCCGGACAGACGCTCTATCTCGAAAACCGCCTGAACCAGATCAACGGTCAGGGTCCGGTTGCGGTGGATAGCCAGCTCTTCGCCCAAAACGAACCGGTCAACACGGAATGTACCACCGTCCTTGCCAACACCACTCCCGCAGTGAGAGCGGCAGGTGCAGGTGACCTGATCCTGCAGTTCCAGGTTACTGGTCCGAAAGTGAAGGACAACAGTTTGGCGCCCAGCAAGCAAAAGTTCTACTCGCTGCCGACGACCACCGATACCCCGCGAATCGTGCGGACCTTCAAGTTCGATCGCCTCAATGGGCAGTGGTCCATCAATGGCCAGTTCATGGACTGCAACACCTTCCGCTTCACCGTGCAGCAGAACAGCGTGGAGCACTGGCTGCTTACCAACCTCACCGGCGATTGGACGCACCCGGTCCACATCCATCTTGAGGAGCACCAGATTCTCAACCGCAACCGCTCAGCCCCCACGGTAGCCACTGACATCGGGCGCAAGGATGTGACGCAGTTGCACCCCAATGAGCGCGTGGAGCTGTTCTTCCGCTTCCGCGACTGGGTGGGCAAGTACCCCATCCACTGTCACAACGTGGTGCATGAAGACCACGCCATGATGGCCCTCTGGCACGTACAACCGACGGGCGATAACGTCATGGTTCCCTGATGCGGCGACAAAGGCGCTCCCGCACGGAAACAGCCGCGCGGGAGCGCGAAGGGAGATTGAGAATGTCTATTTCGAGACGAAAGTTCCTGAGCTATACGGCGGCAGCTCCCGCAGTTGCTGTGATCAGCAGGAGTGCCGGCGCCTTCATTCCTCCTGTTCCTGTTCCAATGATGACTTTGTCGGAACGGGCGCGGCAGAGAATACAGGTGCAGCACCTGCCCAACATTCCCCTGATTTCCCATGAGGGGAAGCAGATGCTGTTCTATGACGACCTGGTGAAGAACAAGGCGGTCACGCTTAACTTCTTCTACACCCACTGCGACGAGATCTGTCCGCTCGTCACCGCCAACCTCGCCCGGGTACAGAAGCTGCTGGGCAATCAGGTGGGGCGTGACATCCACATGTATTCCTTCACCTTGACGCCGCAAACCGATACGGTCGAGGCCATCAGGGCATATCGCGCAAAGTTTGGCGCGCGCCCGGGCTGGACGTTCTTCACCGGCAAGCCGGACGACATAGAGAAGCTGCGCAAAGCCATCGGCTTTTCTTATCCCGAGCCGGCTATCGACAAGGACAAGACCCAGCACATCGGCAACGTTCGCTACAGCAATGAGCCCCTCATGCTGTGGTCGGCTTGCCCGGGAATGGGCC
>JBAIYI010000847.1:0-6626 GCA_037915955.1 Terriglobales bacterium | reverse complement strand
TCGCGCAGGTCGGTTCATCCCTGGCAAGACGAATTTCGGCGAATGCTGATTTTGCGGCTACCTACCAGCTCACAGAAAAGCTCGATATCGTCGAGCAGTTCCGCTGGGACAACTTCCGTATCCCTACGGGCTGGAGTTACGTAACTGGAAATCTTGTTGGCGCTACCCTGCTTTCGTCGGCGAACCTTTTCACGCCGGCCACGTGCCCGCCGCCCTTCACGGCAGCCACGTGTCCGCAACATATCAACGCTTCGCCCGCTGACGTGATCGTCGATCAGTTGAACCAGTTCCTTCGCCAGGAAACATTCCTGAACACCCTCCAGGCTGAATATGCCTTTACGCCTCGGATGAGCGCATATCTCGGCTATCGCTATTCGCATCGCGACATCACCGTGAACGACAGTGATACGCAGATTCAGACATTTTTCCCCGGTCCTACGGCTGCCTTGGCCAATCGCGGCGCATGCGTTGGACAGCCGCTCAATCCCGATGGCACCTGCACGGCAGTTGTGACTGATGTTGGCGATGACGCCCCGGTCATCATCAATTATCAATCGGCCCTCTTCGGTGTTTCCGGAAGACCAAATGACCGGATCCGCTTCAGCTTTGATACTGAGCTGGCCTATGCCGATAATGCCTTTACCCGAATCAGCCCTCGCCATCTCCAGATTTACAAGGGTCGTGTGAGCCTGAAACCGAAAGACTGGTGGAATGCCGGAGCGGTCATTAATATCCGTGAAAACCGGAATACCACCTCGGACATCAACAATAAGCAGCACAACCGCAACTACGAGTTCAGTTCCACCTTCGCACCGGTGAATGCGATCTGGGGTCTGGACCTGTCCTACAGCTACAACGACATTTACTCGCAGACGAACATCTGCTTCGTGTCCACTCCGGCGCCCCCGGGAGCGGGAGGCCCTCTGAGCTGTGGTACGCCGTTCCTGTCAGGGCTCTCGATCTACAACGAACAATCGCACTACGGATCGGGATCGATTTACGTGAAGCCGATCACGCGCCTGACGACCACCATTGGATATACCCTCACCAGCAGCAACGGGGACACCCTGATCCTGAATCCGATCGCGCCAACCGGGCCGCTGGCTTTCAACTACCACCTGCCCTCTGCGTCACTGGCCTTCGATATCACGAAGAACCTGACGTATAAGACCGGGTGGAATTACTACGACTACAACGAGAAGTCTTTCCCGGGGCCGACGCTGCCGCGCGATTTCCGTGGCAATACGTTCACCCTGGCATTGCGTTACACCATGTAAGGACCTGGTGAGCCAGGCTCGTTCGCCTGGTTCACCGTACCGCTTCAAACCCCCGGGAGGCGGAATGCTGATGCGAATCAGTGCTGTACTCTCGGCGGTGTGCTACTTTCCCGGAACCGCCGGGTTCATACAACCGGGCACTCTCACGGAGGAAATAAAATCGATGAAAAAGCTTTTTGCAATCTGCTTAACATTAGCTCTGGTGATGGCTATGGCTGCTCCGGCGTTCGCTGAGGACGCGGCGGCAAACTACAAAGCCAAGTGCCAGATGTGCCACGGACCGGATGGCAAGGGTTCCGCGGCCGGACAGAAAATGGGCGTAAAACCCTTCAGCGAACTGAAGGCCAGTGAAGCTGAACAGATCAAGGCCACCAAAGAAGGCAAAGGCAAGATGCCGAAGTTCGAAGGCAAACTGAGTGACGATGAGATCAAGGCCCTTGTTGCATATACCAAGACCCTGAAGTAATCACCTTGAAGTAAATTCTGTCGTCTTTGAAAGGCCCGGGCGCTCGTGACCGGGCCTTTTATCTGTTATGGGTGATGTGCGGCAGGAGATGGACGGAATGACTTGAAGTGGATGCTCTTCAGGTCACCCGAGCTATCAAACGAGAAGCTGAATTCCGCCTGTCCGAGCAATGCGCATGACCTGCAGCCTTCGCCGATCGGGTATGCCACTGTGAAACGCTGACCGCCGTCCTGCAATTGCTCCGCTACAGGTCCAGAGCTGATTCCGGGCTGTGGATCAACAGGCAATATCCTGGCGCGTGGGCTGGTTTCGAGCAGAGATTGATACGCGGAATCCTTCCGCATTTCCCAGTCAGGAAGCAGTTCAAGGTTATCAAGGTCCACAATGGCCGGAGTGCCGTTCAACAGCACCCAGGAGTGGCGGACCTCGTTCCCGGAAGGAAAGTAGATCAAGCCCAGGTCAACCGCATCCAGTGGATGAAAATCGCTCAAAATTGCCAGGGTCCCGTGATTCAACTCTGCGTAGCTGCGCACGAAGTCGATCGCCTCATCGGATGCCCCCGCTGCATTCATCTGCTCTGTGAAGCACTGGCTGGAACTTCCCGTGCGAACTGCCTTGCAGTCTTGCTGAATGTGGCTGAGCATTGCGGGATCGGGGTTCCAGACTGCTCCCGCGCTAATGATCTCGTCAGAATCATCGCTGGCCTGAACTTCCAAATAGGCAACGTAGCCCGCCACCATGGTAAGGAGCAGAGCGATCCCCGTCTTGACTCTCCAATCACGCGCCATTTCATGCACCTCGACTTCTGTGGTTGGCCAGGATGTACGAACACGTGCCCGAAAGTTATGTTGCCGCACATCCTAACAGCTTGGGACTTCTGGGAGTGCAGTGAAACGTCAAATTTTGTTTTGTGTCTGAATGGAGCGAGGTGCTGGACCGGGTTGGTTCCCGGAGCCCCCACTGCCCTCCCGTAATGGTGGGTTAATCGCTTGTTTAACAATAATTTACAAATCCGTTCTTTATAATGTGGGTCAGGTGCTCTAGAAAGCATTCCTGACCGGAAAATTTTCAAATATCGCAGGAGCAGTACCATTCCCCCTATAAAGCAGGTCTTGGAACAGGAGAGCGGGCACGCGCCGGAGCTTCAGGCGGGCGCGCCGGGTGTTTTTGGCGCCATAAGTGAATGGCTGGTTCTTGCAGTCGCGGCCGTGATTTTCCTCGGTTGCGCCATCTCGCCTCCCAGTTTGATGGACGACGTGGACGCGTCTCATGGCCAGCTTGCCCGAAACATGATCCGCTCGGGCGATTGGGTGATTCCTCAGCTGGACGGCGTTCCATACATGGAGAAAGCGCCGCTTCCTTACTGGCTGATTGCAATTTCTTACCTCATATTTGGCGTGCATGACTGGGCTGCGCGTATCCCATTTGCCCTCGGTTCGATTCTGCTTTGCTGGGTGACTATGCGCTACGCCCGCTGGGCTTTTGGCCGGCGCGCTGGAGGGTACGCCGGGCTGGCGATGGCTACCTCCGTCGGGCTCTTCCTTTTCACCCGCATCCTGATTCCCGATGTGCTCGTCACGCTATGCGTCGCCTTATGCTTCTGGGCTTTCCAGCGGGCGTTGAATGAAGATGATGAGGAGACGCACCCGCGCCGCTGGGCGGCGGTTATGGCCGCGAGTGTGGCGTTTGGCGTCCTGCTAAAAGGGCTCATCGCGGTGGTGATACCTCTTGGCGGAATTGTTCTTTATCTGGCATTCACTCGACAGCTATTTGTGCGCGAAACATGGCAGAGGCTGCATCTCCTCTCCGGATTAGCGATCTTCCTGGCGATTGCTGCCCCCTGGCATGTGCTCGCCACCCTGCGCATGCCGCCGCATTTTGACTTCACCTTTAAGAGCGTTCCCGGCGAATATCACGGTTTCTTCTGGTTTTACTTCATGAACGAACACGTGTTGCGTTTTCTAGGCAGGCGTTACCCGCATGATTACAACACCGTGCCAGTCGCGCTCTTCTGGTTGCTGAACCTGGTCTGGTTGTTTCCCTCAAGCCTGTTCCTACCCGGTGCTGTGAAACTCAATTATCGCCCCCTGTTTCGGGGCGGCAGCACACGTCTGCTGCTGTTGTGCTGGACGGGGTTTCTGCTTCTGTTTTTCAGCTTTTCCACCACCCAGGAATACTATTCCATGCCCATTTATCCGGCCCTGGCGATGCTCTCAGCCTCCGCTCTGGATAATGAGGTGAAATGGGCCAATATCGCGCGTAAGGCGATTGGGGTAATCTGTGCCGCCGGGGCTGCAGTACTACTTCTGGTCTGGTACAAGGTGCGGCACCTGCCGGCGCCTGGCGATATTTCACAGGCATTGCAGCAGCACCCGGATGCTTACACGCTCTCGCTTGGCCATATGGGTGACCTCACCCTGGCGGCGTGTGCCTATTTGCGTGTCCCATTGTTCCTGGCCGCGGTGGCATTCCTGATTGGGGCGATTGGCGCGTTCCTGCGCTCGGGAAGGCATCTGCTGGTGGCCACGGCCCTGATGATGGCTATGTTCTTTCACACCAGCCGGATGGCTCTGGTCGTTTTCGACCCTTATCTGTCTTCCCGCGTGCTCGCCAAAGCTCTCATGCAGTCTCCCAGAGGTGACCTGATCGTTGACGGCGCCTATTACCCGTTCTCCTCAGTGCTGTATTATGCAGACCGCACAGCCCTGCTCCTGAACGGTCGGAAGACCAACCTGGAATACGGCTCGTACGCTCCCGGCGCCGCTCAGGTTTTTATCAACGACCAGCAATTTCAGAAGCTTTGGGCGGGTCCTGCGAGGTATTATCTTGTGGCCGAAAATGGCAGGGCGCCGGAGTTAGCGCGGCTCGCCGGCGGACATCTATATCCAATAGCCGAAAGCGGTGGCAAGTCACTGTTCACTAACAGCCCGTCTCGTGCGTCTGCGGGCACAGACTCCGGAAGGGAGAATACGCGCGGACCATGGTAGCGCTCACGGCAATTCTCGGGATTCTACTTGCAGGATCGCTCGTCTATTGTGTGCTCGTGGTGATCGCTACCCGCGATTATCTCCGTGTGCCGCATCCGCTGGCGGCCACCGCCACCCCGCCCATCAGCATCCTCAAACCGCTTTGCGGACATGATGAAGGTCTGGAGGAAAATCTCCGCAGCTTCTTCGTCCAGGATTACCCGCAATTCGAGATTCTTTTAGGCGTACATCGCCAGGATGATCCGGCGGTGGAGGTCGCGGAACGCCTGATGCAGGAATTTCCCGGGATCACTGCGCGGCTGGTGGTCACCGGCGAATCGCCCATCCCGAATGCCAAGGCCTTCAGCCTCAAGCGTCTGGTGATGGAAAGCCAGTATGACATCATTGTCATGTGCGATAGTGATGTGCGCGTAAAGCCCGACACGCTTCGCCATATGGCAGCGGAATTTGATGATCAGCAGGTCGGGCTGATTACCTGTCCCTACCGCGCCGTGGGAGGCGCGAGCCTCTGGTCTCGCCTTGAGGCGGTTGGCATGAACACCGAACTCCTCGGGGGCGTGATGGTGGCTCGGATGATAGAGGGGATGAAATTTGCCCTTGGCTGCGGGATCGCTGTACGGCGCAGCGTGCTGGAGCAGATGGGCGGATTCGCGTATCTGCAGGATTTCCTTGCTGAAGACTTCGTAATTGGGAATCGCGCAGCTGAGATGGGGCACACCGTAGTGCTCTCCTCCTGCGTGATTGAGCACCGGATTGGAAGCCAGCCAATGATGCGCAACCTGACTCACCGGCTGCGCTGGGCAAGAAGCACGCGCCGCTCTCGCCCGCTCGGCTATTGGGGACAGGTATTCACTTATCCGGTGCCTCTTTCATTGCTCCTGTGGCTCGTGCATCCGGCGGCGTGGCCAATGATCCCGATCACGCTGATGGTTCGGGCCGGCGCAGCAACAGCTACCGGTTACTTTGTTTTGCGCGATCCCGTCCTGACGAACGAATGGTGGCTCCTTCCGGTGCAGGACATTCTGGGTTTCATGGTATGGATGGGAGGATTCCTGGGAGACAAAATCGTCTGGAGAGACCGCAAGATTACTGTGCTGCGCGATGGGAAGTTGGAAGTAAATTGATATTCTGCATGCGCCCTGTGAAATGAAAACCCCCGGCCTGGGCCGGGGGTTCTGTTTTTACAGCTGAAGTTTTTAGTGGCTGCTGCTGCCGGTGGAGCAGCTGCTGGAGATCATCTTTACTTTCTTGACATTGAAGGTCTGCGAGCCGGAGCTGCTGCCCGTCGCGCTGCTGTTGCCAGACTGGGAACCCGCGCTGCCGGAAACGCTTCCGCTGGCGCCGCTGGTGCCGGCATTAGCCGATGCGCCGGCGCTGGGGCTCGTGGAACCCATCGCGCTGGAACCGGAGCCGCTGCCCGGCATACCGGTGATGCGAACTTCGTGTCCAACATGATCGCTCAACTTGGAGGTGTCACCAGATAGCTGATACGTGGTGCCACTGGCCGAATCCGTCAGCGTGTAGTTGCCGGCGGAACCATTGAGGCAGCCGCTGATCGAGTGACCGTTGCCGCTGGAGGTTTCGGTGGTCTGGGTGGTCGTGGTCGTCGTGGTGCTGCTGCTGGGGCTCGTTGCCTGTGAACCAGAGCTGCTCGGGCTGGTTGAACTCGGGCTCGTCGAGCTCGGGCTGCTTGACTGGTCAGTGCTGCTGGGGCTGCTGGAACTCGGGCTGGTTGAGCTTGAGCCAGAGCTGCTGGGATAGCTACTGCTTGGGCTGGTTGACTGTGTGCTTGAAGGTGAGGTCGTGCTTGACGGCGAAGTGGTCGTCGTTGAATTCGTGGTGCTCTGTGTCTGCGAGCTGGTGTCCGGCGATGTGCTCTGTGATGAGCTGCTCTGC
>JBAIYI010000469.1:0-17481 GCA_037915955.1 Terriglobales bacterium | reverse complement strand
AGCGGGTGGGCCGACCCCAGCAGTGGTGATCCAGGGTTCCGGATACGCAGGAGTTCTATGTCAGGCGCAATGCATGCATTTGTGAGCCAGGGCCAGATCCCAGCGCCAAGGTGCACTCTCTTAATTCTTGATGATGATCGTAGCTGGCGCGATTCCGCGCGAGAATTTGTTCAGAGCGTGGGCGCCAGTATCGCCTATGTGGATAACGAGCCCTCAGCCATGCGGATGATGGCCAGCCGCTCGGTTGACGTCATCCTGATCAATCCCGCGATCTCTGCTGCTGAAGGAGTATCTCTGGTCAGTAAACTCAGGGAATCCTTTCCAGAGACAGAAATTGTCGCGGTGAGCGCGGATGCCACAGTTGATTCCGTGCTTGCAGCCTTGAAAGCGGGTGCGCACCAGTTCCTCCGGAAGCCGGTATCACAGGAAGATCTGCGTGCGATCGTGGACCGGACAGCCGACCGCCTCGATGCTTCACGTCAGGAGCGCGAGGCGCGTGAGCGACTGAAAGCCGATCCGGGATTTCTAGGGCTGGTGGGTGTTTCCGCTGAGATGCAGAAGCTCTACAGGATGATCACGCGGGTCTCATCCAGCCGCCACCCTGTGATGATCGTGGGAGAAAGCGGAACGGGAAAAGAGAAACTTGCCCGCGCAATCCACAATAACGGAAGCGCGCGTTCGGCGCCGTTCGTGGCGGTGGATTGCAAGTCACTTTCTTCGGAGCAGGCTGAAACCGAGTTGTTTGGCCATGCCCGTGGCGCCGTGCCGGGTTCGATCCGCCCCCGCGATGGCGCTCTGCTGCTCGCCGACGGCGGAACTCTTTTCCTCGATCACGTTGCCGAGCTGCCGGCTGAGGTGCAGGGAAAGCTCCTGCGTACGCTCCAGGACAGGGAGGTGCGGCCGCTGGGAGCCAGCAAGGGCGTTCCTTGTGATTTCAGGATCATCGCGGCTTCAGATACTGACATTGAGGCCGCCGTCCAGCAGGGGACATTTCGCCGCGATCTCTTCTTCCGGCTGAATGTAGTCACTCTTCGACTACCGCCGCTTCGGGAACGCAAGGAGGACATACAGATCCTTGCCGAATTTATCCTCCAGCGTGTATCTGCGTCGCGCGGGTGCCATTTTGTGCTTTCGCCGGAAGCAACAAAATTCCTGATTGCCTATGACTGGCCAGGCAACGTGCGTGAGCTGGAAAATTGCCTTGAACGCGGCGCTGCGATTAGTACCGGCGCGTGCATCGGTCCTGATGCATTTCCTTCGGAACTGACCCAGCCAAAGAGTCCCTGTCAGGGCAACGGAATCATCCGCCGTGGCTCAATTCTGCCGCTTGCGGAAGTGGAAAAGCAGGCCATTCTCGGTACACTGCAGCAGCTACATGGCGACAAGATCATGGCTGCACGACTGCTGGGGATCGGCAAAACAACTCTTTATCGCAAGCTCAAAGAGTACGGTTTTGCAGACCCGTGGCCGGTTGCGGGTACCGGCGATGCTGCCCCGGATGCGTAGTCGTCTCAAGAGAATCCCGTTGTCAATACAACTCGTTCCATGGTGCCTGCTTCTCAGAATCTGAAATTCTGGAAAGCAGGTACTCGTTCATGCTTTGGACCATCTTCGCTATTCTCATTATCCTCTGGCTTCTGGGCTGGGGATTTCACGTTGCCGGTTCGTTAATTCACCTGCTCCTCGTGATTGCAGTCATCGTGCTGGTCATCAACCTCGTCACGGGACGAAGAGCCGTCTGAACCGACCGCATTTGGGTTTGCCTGTTGAAATGATCGCCTCGCGATGGAAGCGGTCTTTTATTCACTGGTTGTGCGTCAAGTTGTGACAACGATCGTCCGCGCGCTCGGAACTCATTCTGCCCGTAAGACATCCTATGTAGCTTGGCTCGAGTCTAACTTCCTTGTACGTCCACTCCTCCGTGGAAAATTCAACGAAAACTTTCGGCTTTGGAATGGCTACTACACAGACCAACATAATCCACGATGAACATCGGAACGTCCCCACCGATCTCATGCGCAGAATCTCGGAGATGGGGGACTGGTTTCACAACATTGACCTGCATGGAGTGCCGACGGCTCCGGGCCATTTCCTGGGTGACTTTCCCAGGGTGAAATGGAAGCCGATAGCGCCGTGTATCCCTGAGGATCTGACCGGCGCATCGGTGCTCGACATCGGCTGCAATGCCGGTTTTTATTCCGTGGAGCTCACGCGTCGCGGGGCGGAGCGGGTGCTCGGCGTAGATGTTGATGATCGATACCTGAACCAGGCCCGGTTTGTGGCGGAAGTTCTGGAACTGGATATCGAGTTCAAGAAGTGCTCCGTCTACGAAGTCGACCAGATTCCAGGGCAGTTCGACTACGTGCTCTTCATGGGGGTCTTCTATCACCTGCGGTATCCATTGTTTGCTCTGGACCGCGTGATCAAGAAGGTGAAGCACAAGCTGGTGTTCCAGACGATGATCCGCGGAGCTTTGACCAGCCCAGAAGTGAAGGACGATTACCATTTCTGGAA
Source organism: Terriglobales bacterium (assembly GCA_037915955.1). GTDB lineage: Bacteria > Acidobacteriota > Terriglobia > Terriglobales > Acidobacteriaceae > Angelobacter. The sequence continues at coordinate 14,967 of JBAIYI010000469.1, read as the reverse complement.
CAAAGAGATATTCGAGAATCCGGAGTTTCCCTGCATGTACTTCATCGAGAAGTGCTATGCAGGAGATCCGACCAACTGGTGGATCCCGAACCACGGCGCCATGGAGTCGATGCTGCGCAGTTCCGGACTGGAAATCGAGCAGCATCCCGAGCCGGAAACATGGATTTGCCGTCCTGCCAATGTAATGCGTGATGGGAAGTTTCTGCTGGATCACGAATTAGCGGGCACTTTGTAGCCTGCCTTTTTTCTGCCAAAAGGTGACAAATGGTTGAAGCGGTAATGCTTTGGAATGAACCCAATAATCTTTCGCATTGGGATTTCAAGATTGATCCCGATTGGAAGATGTTTGCCGACATGGTGATCACGGCTAGCCATGCGATCCGAAAGGAATGCCCTGAGGTGCCGCTGGTTCTGGGAGGAATTTCTCCTATTGATCCACATTTTATTGAGCTGATGGCTTCGCACGGCGTATTGAATGCCGTGGACGTTGTGGCGGTGCATGGCTTCCCGCTGGACTGGAACCACTGGCAGATCAATGACTGGCCAAAAAAGATCGAGGAGATACGGGCTATTACCGGAAAGCCAATCTGGGTTTCTGAGGCCGGAGTTTCATCGTTCGGAGCGGAAGAAGTGCAGGTATTCGGGCTTCGTCGCACAGCGGAACTACTGCTGCAGATTGTGGATCGGGTGCACTGGTACAGCCTGATGGACCTGCCCGCCACCTGGACGGCCACCACCAGACATAAGGAAGCAGAGGGCAGCGCTTACTATCGCCACTACTACATGGGGCTGCTTCGCGAAGACGGTTCACCCAAAGCGGCCGCGGATGCCTTTCCCGAAGGCATGGGAATCTGCCAATGGTTTCATTACGAAGACCCTCGGCTGGACCTTGCCGTGGAGTGGCTGACGAAGCTGGGTGTGAAGTACCTGCGCACAGGGATCAGCTGGGCTGACTGGTTTAGGCCGAACGCCGAAGCATGGTTCGACCGTCAGATGCAGCAGTTGGAGCCGTTCAATACCACTCTCACCCTTTGCTTCACGCCCGAGCATATGGGCATTGCGCCGCATTACACCAGTCCACCGAAGCGGGCGGAAGACTTTGCTGAATTTGCCGCGTGGGCGGCGCGTAAGTACGTAGCAGGGCGGCCGCGTGAAGCGGTTGCAAGGAATAACGAAGCACTCATAGGAGCAAAATAGCAGATGGCGAAAAATATTCTGGTCACGGGGGGAGCGGGTTTTGTGGGCTCCCATCTTGTGGATGCGCTGCTGGCAGCAGGGCATAACGTACGCGTGTTCGACATCCTGGCGCAACAGGTGCATGGCGACGGAGTACCGGACTATCTCTCCCGTGAAGCCGAGTTGGTGCGTGGTTCCATGCAGGATGCCGATGCCGTCCACCGGGCCATGGATGGAATTGAGGTAGTGTTCCATCTCGCCGCTGCTGTCGGCGTCGGGCAATCGATGTACGAGATTTCCCACTATATGGGCGCGAACACACAGGGGACGGCGGTCCTGTTGCAGGAGTTGCTGAACCGGCGCAATAAAGTCGAGAAGCTGGTGCTGGCCTCCTCTATGTCCATCTATGGTGAGGGCAATTACTTGTGCGCACAGTGCGGTGAAGTAGCTCCCGGGCTGCGCAACAATGAACAACTCAAGGCGAAGCACTGGGAAGTCGCCTGCCCAATCTGCGGCGAAGTGCTCACACCCATCCCGACGAACGAGAGCAAGCCCCTGCAATGCAGTTCCATTTACGCCCTCTCGAAGAAGGACCAGGAAGAAATGACGTTGCTGTTCGGGCGCACGTATGGGTTGCCCGTGGTGGCGCTACGGTACTTCAATATCTACGGCTCACGCCAGGCTCTTTCCAACCCATACACCGGAGTGGCGGCGATCTTTGCTTCGCGGCTGCTGAACGGCAAGTCTCCTCTGGTTTTTGAAGATGGACGCCAGATGCGCGACTTTGTAAGTGTGCATGATGTCGTCCAGGCGAACCTGCTGGCAATGGAGAATTCCGGTGCGGATGGCATGGCAATCAACATTGGGTCGGGTGAGCCAATCACCATCTCTGAAGTGGGATCAGCTCTGGGTAAGGCGCTAAACAGCAAGATTCTCGTTGAACTCACGGGCAAGTACCGTGCTGGTGACATCCGGCATTGCTTTGCGGATATCTCTATGGCCCGCAAGCAACTGGGATACGAGCCGCACGTGAGATTTAGTGAAGGAGTAAACGAATTGGTGGGCTGGCTACGTTCACAGCAGCCCGAAGACCGCGCCGCAGAGGCCGTGGCCCAATTGAGCAACTTTGGGTTAACGGCATAAGCGCGCGGATTTTTGTTTGTGGGGAGTGTGGCAGGGAATGAACCATAAGGAGAACCGTTCCGTACTGATCTTCGGAGGCGCCGGATTCGTTGGGTCGAATCTCGCTCATCATTTGTTGACGAATACAGACGCGAAAGTGCACGTCTTCGACAATCTTGCCCGCGGGGGCGTGCATATGAACGTTGAATGGCTCAGGAAAGTTGCCGGAAATTCAGGTCGCCTGCGAGTAACCCTTGGCGACGTGCGTGATCAAAGGGCGGTGGAGCGCGCCGTCACGGATGCAACGGAGATTTACAATTTCGCTGCTCAGGTTGCGGTGACCACCTCAGTGGCCGACCCGCGTACTGATTTCGAGATCAACCTTTGCGGTACATTCAATGTACTGGAAGCGGCCCGCAAGTCCGGCAATCATCCTTTCCTGCTTTTTACTTCAACGAATAAAGTTTATGGCGACCTCGGGCTCGGGGAGCCGGTGCGGAAACAACAGCGCTATATATACCCCGGGCACCGAGGCGTTTCCGAATCGCAACCGCTGGACTTTCATTCTCCCTATGGTTGCTCGAAGGGTGCGTCAGACCAGTACGTTCGTGATTATGCGCGCATCTATGGCCTGCCCACAGTGGTGTTCCGGATGTCCTGCATCGCCGGCCCACGGCAGTTTGGCACCGAGGACCAGGGTTGGGTAGCACATTTCCTTTATTCGGCTTTGCGCCGGCAAGCAGTCATGATCTATGGCAATGGCTGCCAGGTGCGCGACGTGCTATGCGTGAAGGACCTGGTTCGGGCGTTCGAACTGGTTCGCCAGAATATTTCCGTTACAGCCGGCCAGATCTATAACGTGGGTGGAGGGATGGAAAACACGACGTCGCTGCTGGAACTGATGGAAGCAATCGAGAAGCGTACCGGGTTGGAGATGGAGTATGACCTGGACGCGGTGCGTCCGGGCGATCAGCCGGTCTACATTACCGATTACAGCCGCCTCCAACGCGATACAGGCTGGAAACCAGAGTACAACCTGAGCAGAACTCTGGATTTGATCGAAAAGTTCTGGGAGGAAAACAGGAACGCGCTGGAACTCAGGCCAACTCCCGCAGCCACCACGGCATTTGCCCTCGCCACGGAAATTTCCGGGAGGGCAGGATGAGATTTGCACTCATCAATCCCAAGTGGGATTTCCAAGGTTCCACGTACTTCGGCTGCCAGGAGCCGCACGTGCCCCTGGAGTTGATGTTTGCCAGCCAGCAAATCCGTTCCGCCGGGCACGAAGCTCTGCTGGTGGATGCTCAGACGGATAATCTCTCGCTTGCCGAAACCAAGCGCCGGGTCGATGCGTTTCAGCCGCAGTTCGTAGTGATGCCAACAGCACCTTCGTATCTCTTCTGGCGCTGCCCGCCGCCGGAACTCCGTGTGCCCATGGAGTGGCTGCGAGGGCTGGAGACGCAGGCGGTGAAAGTTGTGATCGGGCCGCATGCTTCGGCTACGCCTGCTGCAACAATCAGAAAAACTGGCTGTGACGTAGCTTTTCGTGGCGAGCCCGACCAGCTTATTCATCAGCTCGCCGAACGCCCATGGTCAGAGATCACGGGTTGCTGTTATCGCGAAGAAGGCAGGGAGCACATCAGCGCAACCTTCGGCGTCACTGATATGAAGGCGCTGAACGCGCTGGATTTTTCAGATTACAACGTTGAGGCGCACCACCATCGCCATCACGTGTTTACTGACGATTTTGGGCTTGGGGCCGAACTGGAATTTGCCCGTGGCTGCCCGTGGGCTTGTACCTTCTGCAATAAGACGCTGTTTAGGAACAAGTTCCGCGAGCGCAGCGTCGATGCCCTGCTGCAGGAAGTGGATGCGTTGATTTCGCGGGGAGTTCAGTACATCTACTTCATCGACGAGATCTTCGGCGTCGGCAAGAACGTGTTGAAGCTCCTGGAAGGCATTGCCGAGAGGCCAGTGAAAATCGGCTTCCAGACCCGGATTGATCTGTGGAATGAAGAGACGCTTGACCTGCTCGGCCGGGCTCACTGCATTTCCATGGAGTGCGGAATCGAATCGATCACGGAAGAAGGCCGGGAAGAGCTGAACAAGAATTGCCGGATCGGAACGGACCGCATCAGCGAACTGCTCATTTACGCCCGAAAGAGAATCCCGTGGGTGCAGGCGAATCTTATCCTCACTGATAAGGACGATCGCGGGCAAATCCAGAGCTGGCAGGAGCATCTAAGAAGCCGGGGAGTATGGGTGAGTGAACCTGTCCCCATGTTTCCGTTCCCGGGAAGCCCTTTGTACCAGCAGACGTTTGCTGCTCCGCCGGACGACAACGCCTGGGAGCGCGCACACCAGTTTTATACCAGTACGTTTGCCGATAAAGGGTACAGCGACATCCAGGAACAGAAACCAGTCCCACTAGAGGAACTGGAGAATGCGAATCTTAATCACCGCTGACACGCTCGGCGGTGTCTGGACCTACACGCGCGAACTTGTCACCGGCCTGATACGGCGTGGCGTAGGCGTCACACTGGTCAGCTTTGGAGACATTCCCACGGCGGCGCAAAGCCGCTGGATGGAGGGTCTGCCAAATCTGGACTTTCGTTCGACCGCGTTCAAGCTTGAGTGGATGCAGAACTCGGCCGCGGACCTTGCAGCTTCCGCCGAATTTCTGTGCGACGTTGTGCGAGAGACGCTTCCTGACCTGGTGCATTCCAGCCAGTTCTATTACGGTGCGCTGCCGTGCGCGGTGCCGCGGCTGGTGGTTGCCCACAGTGATGTCCTGAGCTGGTCGATGGCCGTTCGCGGTCAATTGCCGGAAGAAAGCGAGTGGCTGCGCTGGTATCGCGCGGCGGTTACGCGTGGCTTGCAACAGGCCGATGCCGTCGTCGCGCCTTCGCGCTGGATGCTTGAGCAGGTTGCAGCTTTCTATGGACAACCAGCGCACGGGAGGGTGGTCTTTAACGGCCGCGACCCTGCGTTGTTTCATCCCAGCATGTACAGGCAGGGCGAGATAGTTTCCGTTGGAAGGCTGTGGGACGTCGCCAAGAACGCGGCGCTCCTGTTGCGGCAGGATATGCCGGCGCAGATCAGGATCATTGGCGCGGACCGTCACCCGGAATTTCAAGGCCGGTCTTTTCTGATCGGCGAAGTTGACGAGCTTAGACCGAATGTTCACCTTGAGCCTTTTCAGGATGAGCAAGCCCTGGCGGCAACCTTTTCGCGGGCAGCCGTCTACGCCGCGACTTCACAGTATGAGCCCTTCGGGCTTGCACCGCTGGAAGCGGCGCTTTCCGGATGCGCCATTGTAGCCAGTAACATTCCGACCTTTCGGGAAATCTGGGGTAACGCCGCTCTCTACTTCCGCAACAATGACGCGCAATCGCTGAGCGAAATGCTGGCCTGCGTCATCAGCAATCCTGAAATCCGGCAACAGTATGCCGACCTTGCGTTCGACCGTGCGCACGACCGCTTCAACGCCGACCGGATGGTGGACCAATACGTAGAACTCTATCGCGCTGTGCTGGCGACCGCGGCGGTGGCCTGATGGACACTCCAATGAACATTGCCCTGTTCTCCCATTCCCTGGTTTCCGACTGGAACCATGGCAACGCACATTTTCTGCGCGGGCTGATGCGCGAACTGGTCCGTATGGGACACAAAGTGCGCTGCTATGAAGAACTGGGAAGCTGGTCGCTGGTGAACCTGGTGAACAATGAAGGTGAGAAGGCAATTGATTCAATCGATCGCTTCCGGGCAGCGTACCCGGAACTCGATATCCGCTTCTACAAACCAGACGACGATTTCCGCCTATTTCTGGAAAGAGAATTAAAAGAAGCGGACGTGGTGCTGGTGCATGAGTGGAACCAGCCCGAGGTGGTCAATAAAATCCTCGCGCTGAAGACTAAGTTCGGCTTCATTGCGCTGTTTCACGACAGCCATCATCGGGCTTATACCTCAGCGGGTGAGATTCTGAAGTTCCACCTGCATCTGTTTGACGGTGTTCTGGCATTTGGCGAGGCCATTCGGCGCATTTATGCGGATGGATTCGGTATGGCGCGCGCCTGGACCTTCCATGAAGCCGCCGATGTTGAGCAGTTCAAGCCGATCAATCGTGAGCAGGAGATCGATCTGGTATGGATCGGGAACTGGGGTGACGAGGAGCGCACGCGCGAACTGGAAGAATTTCTTATCGGCCCGGCTGCGGCGCTGGAAAGCAAAAGAGCAGTTGTCCACGGCGTGCGCTATCCGGAGCACGCGCTGGAGAAGCTCACGGCGGCGGGAATTGAGTATCGCGGTTATCTGGCGAATCTCCGCTCGCCTGAAGTGTATGCATCGAGCGCATTAACAGTGCATGTCCCGCGGCGGCAGTACGCGAATGGCTTGAGTGGCATTCCAACGATTCGCGTGTTTGAAGCCATGGCTTGCGGTATCCCGCTTATCTGCTCGCCGTGGACCGACGAAGAGCATCTGTTTCATCCCGGAGAAGACTACCTCATCGTGAAAGACGGCCGGCAGATGAAGGCGGAACTTGAAAATCTGCTGCGCGATTCGACGGCAAGAAGACAGCTTGCGGAGCATGGCCGCAAGACCATTTCTGAGCATCACACATGCGCCCACAGGGCGCGGCAGTTGATTTCGATTGTTGAGGAGATTGCATCGTGAACATTTTTGTGTTCGGCTCCAGCATTACCTCTTCCTACTGGAACGGCGCAGCGACCTACTACCGCGGCATTTACAAACAACTGCACGAACTGGGCCATCACATCACCTTTGCGGAGCCAGATGCTTTCGACCGCCAGAAGAACCGCGACAAAGGCGATTTCTCCTATGTGAAGTCCATTGTGTATCACAGCCTCGATGAGCTTTATGCGCTGCTCAAGCAAGCCTGCCACTCGGATCTGGTGGTCAAGCACAGTGGCGTGGGAGTGTACGATGAGCTTTTGGAAGAGGCGGTACTGGATTGCCGCACCGGCATGACGCGTGTCGCGTTCTGGGACGTGGACGCGCCGGCAACGCTGGCTCGCGTAGAAAGCGATCCCAATGATCACTTCTTCCACCACATCCGCGAATACGATTTCATCTTCACCTATGGCGGAGGGCCGGCGGTGGTAGAGCATTATCTGCGCCTCGGAGCCGCGAACTGCCACCCAATTTACAACGCACTCGATCCGGAAACGCACCACCCGGTGTTCGCTGACCCTGAGCTGGATTGCGATCTGGTCTTTGTGGGAAATCGGCTGCCCGATCGCGAGAAGAGAGTTGAGCTGCTGTTCCTGGCCGCAGCGGAAATGGCTCCTGAGCTGAAGTTCATTCTTGGCGGTGAAGGCTGGGGAGGAAAGAAGATGCCGAAAAACGTTCGCTGGATCGGGCATGTGGGAACGGCTGATCACAATCGCGTGAACTGCTCGGCCCGAATGGTACTGAACATCAATCGCGATTCCATGGCCGGCGTGGGCTTCTCTCCGCCGACGCGCGTGTTTGAAGCCGCAGGCGCGGGCGCGTGTCTGATCACGGATGCGTGGCCGGGTGTTGAGCACTTCTTTGAGCCTGGCCGTGAAATTCTGGTTGCATCCGACGCAAAGCAGATCGTCACATTCCTCCGCGGCGTTTCACGTCCGCAAGCGAAGGAGATTGGCGCAGCGATGCGGCAACGGGCTTTACGTGAGCACACCTATAAGCTGCGGGCAAAAGAGTTCGATTCTCTGGTGAAAGACCAGCGCGCCGTGGCCGCCTAGGAGAGCGGATGAAGATCACGATTTTCGGATTATCGATCACGTCTTCGTGGGGTAACGGGCATGCGACGACGTTTCGCGCGCTTTGCAACGCGCTGCACCGTCGCGGCCACAGAATCGTTTTCTACGAGAAAGACCTGGAGTGGTACCGCAACAATCGTGACCTGCCCGAACCGTCTTATTGCGAAGTTCGCTTGTACGAGGACTGGAACGAGGTGTTGCCGCAGGTCAGGAGAGAGCTGCGCGATACGGATGTGGCCATGGTCGGGTCCTATTTCCCCGATGGCATCGCGGCTCTCGACGCGGTTTTTGATAGGTCCGCGGCCGTGCGCGTTTTTTATGACATCGATACGCCGATAACAATGCGCGGACTGCGCGAGCAGAGCAAAACTGATTATGTGCTCGCCCGGCACCTGCCTGAACTGGATATCTATTTCAGCTTTACCGGTGGCCCTGTCCTGCGTGAATTGAAATACAAATTTGGAGCACCCGAGGCGTTGCCCCTCTATTGCTCGGTGGATCCTGAGAAGCACCGTGAAATGCCTGTGAATCAGGCCTTCGCGTGCGACCTGAGTTACATGGGAACGTACGCGCCGGACCGTCAACCGAAGATCGAGGAACTGCTGTGCCGTCCGGCAGAGAGCGTCCCGGAAGCTAAGTTCATCGTGGCCGGTCCGCAGTATCCTGAATCGATTGTGTGGCCCGCCAATGTAAAGCGGACTATGCACCTAAACCCTGAATATCACCCTGAGTTCTACAGTTCCTCGCGCATGACGCTGAATGTGACGAGGCGAGACATGGTAATGTCTGGGTACTCTCCTTCGGTGCGGTTGTTTGAAGCTGCGGCCTGCGGCGCCGCAATCGTGTCTGACAATTGGCCGGGTATGGAGCTGTTCTTTGCTCCGGGAAAAGAAATTCTTCTTCCCACCGGAACGGATGACGTTGTCCGCTATCTCGCCGGTTATGACGATGCGGAGCTTAAGAGGATTGGCAGTGCAGCGAGAGAGCGGATTCTGAAACTCCACACCAGCGAGCAGCGGGCGATCGAATTTGAGACGGCTGTGGAAAATTCCCGCGGACGTGAAAACGCGACGCTGCGCCTCACATCGGCGAGTTAGCGCCTTAGTTCCGGGCCATGGAATCTTCGCGCCGCGCGCTGCAGAAAACGATCAAGGAAGCGGATGCATCTCACTCGGTACGGTCCCTGCCATGCGAATCGCCCTAGTAGCGCCTCCGTTTATCTCCGTGCCGCCGAAGAAGTATGGCGGTACGGAATTGTTCGTGGGCGAACTGGCCCTTGGGCTAGCGACGCGCGGCTTTGATCTCACCTTGTACACCAACGGTGAGTCCACCCTGCCCGTGCCGATGAAGTGGCTCTATGAACAAGAAGATTGGCCGCTGCCCGGAGAAGCGGAAGCCAACCTGAAAGGGTTGAATCATGTGGCCTGGGCGGTGAAAGGCGCGTCAGGAAATGCTGACCTTCTCCACTTGAACAATGCTGCTGGATTGCCGCTTTCACACCTCACCGACGTTCCCGTGGTGTACACGGTTCATCACGCTTACGAACAGCCACTCAACAAATTTTATGAAGGTTTTCCGGAAGTGGCTTTTGTCGCGATCAGCGATTTCCAGCGCAGCCGCCTGAAGGTGCGGAACGCGCGCACCATCCACCATGGAATTGAAATGGCCAAGTACGCCCTGCGGGAGAGCAAGCAGGAGTATCTGAGCTTTCTTGGGAGAATTGCGCCGCCCAAAGGCGTACACCTTGCCATCGAGATTGCCCACAAGTCCGGCATTCCGCTGAAAATAGGCGGAGAAATCCAGCCTCTTTACAAGGAATATTGGGAGCGAGCGATCAAACCCAGGGTGGACGGCAAGTTCATTGAGTATGTGGGCGAGGTTGGGCTCAAGGAGAAGAACGAACTGCTGGGTTCCTCAATGGCCATGCTTTTTCCCATCCAGTGGGACGAGCCGTTCGGCCTGGTAATGATCGAAGCAATGGCGTGTGGAACTCCTGTGCTGGCCCTGCCTGGTGGCTCGGTAAAGGAAGTAGTCAAAGATGGAGTGAGCGGGTGGGTGCGCGACTCCGTGGAAGAACTGGCGCAGTGCGCCAGCGACCTGCATTTGCACCCGACCATGGTGCGGGCACACGCTGAAGAACATTTTTCGTCAGACAGGATGGTGGAGCAGTACATCGAACTTTATTCGGAGATCCTGGGATTGCCTGTGATGGACGAGGATCGAGTGGTTGCGTAAGAGCCGGCCTTTGCAGCCGGCGGAGACTCTTTCGACAGGCAGAGTGGCATGAGTGCAAAAGTCGTCATACCGCAGAGTGAGCTGGTAGAGATACCGTCGCCTTACCCAGAGCCGCGGGTCGCGTACCAGAACGCCGAGCCGCGCAAGGTCAACAATCTCACCCTGATTGACGGCAAAACTTTTCTCTCCACCACCATGGGTGGAGACATAATGCCGCCGGGCGCCCCGGACGTCGGGTTCTTCCATGACGACACCCGTTTTCTCAGCCGTCTGGAACTGCGTGTGGGCGGCTACCGCAACGTGGTGCTTTCTTCGAGCACAGAACAGACCTTCGTCTCTCAAATTGAGCTGACAACAGGGCAGAGCACACTCCGTGATACGTACGAAATCCCCGAGAATACCGTCCACATCCGCCGCGAACAGCTCCTCAGCGCGGAAACGCTCTTCGATTACCTCACGTTTGAGAATTTCAACTTCCATGAGCTGGAACTGCGGATCGAACTGGCATATGAAGCTGACTTTATGGACGTGTTTCAGGTGAGAGGTGTTGCGAGGCAACAGTTCGGGCATTATTACAAGCCGATTGTGCACGGGGACACGATCATCTTTCCGTACCTGGGCCGTGACGGTGTTTCGCGGAACACTGAAATCCAACTTTCCCCAAAGCCCGATCAGGTAACTGACACGGTCGCCTGCTGGCGATTGAAGTTGCCGCCGTTCAAGCGCTTTCAGATACAGACCACTGTAGCGCCGCACGTGGAAGCAGAGAGAGTACGCGGCGGGCGGCCTGATTTTGGCCAGCAATTAAGGGCACGTCGGGAGGCCTTCCAGGCGTGGGAGTCACGATCGACGCACTTCAACTCGAACAATCGCATCTTCGACAGCATGATCGGTACCTGCAAGGGCGATTTTCATGCCCTGCAAATTCCGGATGGAAAAGACCATGTGATTGCCGCAGGCATTCCATGGTTCGCAACGATGTTCGGCCGCGATTCGATCATCGCGGCATACCAGTCTCTTGGCTTGAATCCGCAGCTCGCTTCGGAAACGCTGCGCGTACTCGCGCATTACCAGGGCAAGGAGATGAATGACTGGCGCGATGAAGAGCCGGGGAAGATCCTGCACGAGTACCGTGAAGGGGAGATGACGCGCGCAGGCGAGATGCCGTTCGGACCCTACTATGGGTCGGTGGATGCGACGCCGTTGTGGCTTATCTTGCTCAGCGAAACGTGGAACTGGACCGCCGACGAGCAGCTGATCAAAGACATGCTGCCGCATGCATACCGGGCGCTGGAATGGATTGACCGATATGGCGATCTGGATGGCGACGGCTTCGTGGAATATGCGCGGCGCTCGCAGCGAGGGCTGGCGAACCAAGGGTGGAAGGATTCGTGGGACGCGATCATCCATCGGGATGGAGAGATCGCCAAGGCGCCCATTGCGCTCTGCGAGGTGCAGGGCTACGTGTATGAAGCGAAGTACCGCATGGCGTCACTCATGCGGAGCTTCGGCGATATCAAAACCGCCGATCGACTGAAGCGGGAAGCGGCCGACATGGTGCGCCGCTTCGAAAAAGCTTTCTGGATGCCGGGACGCAATTTCTACGCACTGGCATTGGACGATCGCAAGCGGCAGTGCCAGGTCATCTCATCCAACCCGGGACATTTGCTCTTCACCCGTATGCTCCCGCAGGATCGGGCGCGCACGATTACGCAGCAGTTCATGCAGCCCGGGATGTTTTCCGGCTGGGGGTGGCGGACCATGTCGCGGGAAGAGCGGGTTTTCAATCCGCTCAGCTATCATCGCGGGTCGGTGTGGCCGCATGACAATTCGCTGATCGCGCACGGCATGGCGCTCTATGAATTTCGCGAGCCGGCCAATCAGGTATTCAGCGCGCTGTTTCAGGCAGCGCTCAACTTCCGCGATTACCGTCTGCCGGAACTGTTCTGCGGGATGGAGCGGCGGGAATTCGATGAGCCGGTACAGTATCCGGTTTCGTGCTCGCCACAGGCGTGGGCGTCGGGAGCGATTTTCCTGCTGCTGATGTCAGTGCTTGGGATCCGGCCAAGTGCGCACCGCCGTGAATTGAACATCATCAATCCGACCTTGCCGGAATTTCTGGACAGCCTGCAAGTCCGTAACCTTCGGATCGGCGGGAGCAGAGTGGGACTGGACTTTACCCGTCGCGGCGACCGGACCTTCTGCAACGCAGTGGACATAGAAGGCGACAAGCTTCTGGTAAACGTGGCCTTCAAGAAGCGCTAACGCACACCTGGAAAGTTGCGCCTTCCGGCAGCACCATTTACAGTGTTCCATTCGATGTAAAAATATCCTGGAGGAATGCATGGCGATCAATGTGCTGGCAAGGAAGCACGGCCCTTATGTGGTGAGCGGAGATCTGAACGAGCTCAATCTCACGGACGCGGACGGCAACAAGTACGATCTCACCGGCAAGCAAACCGTGGCGCTGTGCCGCTGCGGCGCCTCCACGAACAAGCCTTTCTGCGACGGCCAGCATTCCAAGATCGGCTTCCAGGCAGCAGAAGCAGCGGTGAAGACCCAGGGTTAGCGACAATATCGATTCTGAGGGGGGCCGGTTCGGGTCCCTCTTTTTGTTTCTGAGAACTCTTGAAGTTACCAAAGTTGCGCGACGATTCGCATTTGGCCCCTGGCATTGTTGCGGATACGCTATACGGCAACTGGCCCTCCTGAAGCACCATATTTTTCCATCTCTTATCAAGGGAGAAGCGGATGAACCTTCATGGCCACACCATCCAGTGGAACGTGCTGGTGAACTTTGTTCCTGTGCTGGCCACGATCGTGACCACTTTCCTGAGCATTGTGCTGGCGCGGGCCACGCTTCGTTACGCGCGAACCACCGACCACATGCTGGAGATCACCCGCGAGCAGTTTGAACGCGAATGGGCCCCGGAACTGCACATCCGCATGGAGCGCGCCTCGGCCACTGACGCGCGCATGGTGGTCACAAATATCGCGAAGGCCTCCGTGTTGCTGCAGATCGTGCAATTCAGGAACGTCTCGGGCGGCATGGCGTTTGAGAAGCAGTACCTGAACGATCCTCTCGTCGGAGGAACGACGTTCTCCTGCCATGTTGGGGAGAAACTGCTGAAGCTGACAGGTTCCGATTTTTCAGGTCCGGTGGCGACCTCGGCGAGCTTCTATTCCGCAGGACGGCTCTACCGCACAGACTGGTTTCGCTTCAAAGTGGAGGTCCGCAGCGGCCGGATCGAGAAGATCGATTCCGTCACGATCCCGGCGCGCCGTGTGCGCGTGCTGGAACCGCATAAGGTCAGGAAGTTCCGCAAGCCCATGGCGAATGATATTGCGAAAGAGCTGGTGGAGAGTACGCGAACCCACTAGTGGATGGTCTTCATCTTCCGCGACATGTAATCCATCAGCAGATACTGCCCGAGCGTCTGGGGAGTGGTGAAATAGGCCTTGCCGCGGCACATCTCTGTGACTTTCTGCACAAACTGGACCAGACCAAAATCTGAGGCCAGCATGAAAGTGTTGATCATGACGCCGGCACGTTTGCATCGCGAGACTTCTTCCAGAGTCTGGCTGACGACCAGAGGATCCAAGCCGAAGGCATTCTTGTAGATCCTGCCGTCTTCGAGCGTGAGCGCTGAAGGCGTGCCGTCAGTGATCATGATGATCTGCTTCATGTCTTTTTTCTGTCGTTGCAGGATGCGCTGGGCAAGGCGCAGACCTTCACGAGTATTGGTGTAATACGGGCCCACCTTAACGCGCGCGAGCTGCGAGATGGGCATTTCTTCCGCTGAGTCATGGAAGAGCACCAGGGAGAGTGAATCGCCGGGGTACTGCGTGCGGATCAGGTGGCCGAGCGCCATGGCGACCTTCTTGGCTGGAGTGAAACGGTCTTCACCGTAGAGGATCATGCTGTGCGAGCAGTCGAGCATCACAACCGTGGCGCAGGAAGACTGATACTCGCACTGGTGCACGTGCAGGTCAGAGTATTCGATGTTGAGCGGAAGATGCAGCCCTTCACGCTCGATGGCGTTGGAAAGAGTTTCGGTAATATCGAGGTTCAGGGTATCGCCGAACTCGTAAGGCTTGGAGGCGCCGCTGGCTTCTATGCCGGTGGCCATGTCGCGCGTGTCATGGCGGCCGAAGCTGGAGCGGCCCAAAGACCCCAGAAGATCACGTAAGGTTTTGAAGCCGAGAAAGTCTAGACTCTTGTCGGTGATTTCAAAGCGAGCTTCAGACTGGCTGTCGCCGGTCTGGCCGGGAGTGGTGGAGGGCCGCGAAGGATCGTGCGGCTGGTCCACGGAGATGTAGTCTTCCTGCTGCATGCGGTCGATCAGCTTCTCGATCAGCTCATCAAGCTGGCCTTCCATCTCCATCTGCTCGATGCGCTCGCGCATGGCTTCGTCCATGAAGTCGCCGGCCTCGAGCGCCTGCTGGATGGCCTGGCGCAGCGCGTCGAGGGAGTGCTCGTCCATCTGCTGGAAATACATGTACTGGCTGTTGAAGCCGGATTCCAGCATGTAGTCAGAAAGAGCATTGAGCAGGTCTTCCATGCTCATCTCATCTGCGAGGTCGCCAACGTAGCGTGAGTATTTGGTGTACTTCATGGTTTCGAAACAGCAGCGAGCTTCTAGCGGCTAGCTTTTGGTGCCTGGTACCT
>JBAIYI010000744.1:0-2985 GCA_037915955.1 Terriglobales bacterium | reverse complement strand
GCCTGCTTTCGCCGCAACCCTGCCTGGAGGACCTTGCTGCGCGTAGCGCCCCAGTTCCAGATGGGGATATTCAAAGTAGCAGATGCGGAGTAGCCAAGATTGTTCACGCCGTCGGGGCCGTGAGTGGCAAATTGCGGCGCATCAATGCCGTAAAAGTAATCCAGCGTGAGCGAAGGCAGATACCCGGCCCGCGCAGACGCAAGCTCGTGGCCGGCAGCGGTCAGCGCCGCATTGGAGAGGCGCACGTCGAGGTTATTCGTCTGGGCTGCCCGGGCAAAATCCTCAAAGGCACCAAGCGGCGGCGCCAGTTCGGCATCGTCAATGATGGTGAAGTTCTCGTCAAATTTCGGAAAAAGAAGGACCGCAAGTTCCAGGCGTGCTTTGTCCATGGCGAGTTGAGCCTCGCGAAGATCCCGCTGGCGGTCATTCGCCTGAAGCTGCGCCTTGATCACATCAGAGTGCGCCACCTCTCCGCCGTGCTCGAGTTTGCGGCTGAGGTCGAAAAAACGCTGAGCTTCGGTAGCAGCCAGTTGCGCGTTGGCATACTTGCGCTGTGCCGAGAGAAGCCCGTAATAATCCTGCACCACCGTGACCACCAGACCGCGCGAGGCGATCTCAGACTTGGCCCGGGCCAGCGCCTCCAGGGCACGCGCGCGGCGATAGTCTGACCACTGGCCGAGGCTCAAAGACTCTTCCGCTATGCCCTGACTCACGTATTCGTGGACGGCGTTGTTCGCGATGAACCGCGGCGTGGAGGTGGTAGCCGAGCTGGGTGTTGCCGTGGTGGGCGGAATGCCTGCGCCCTGAGTATAAAGATACTGATTGTGGTAGTTCACGCTGGGGAGCAGGCCGGCGCGCGCCTGAACCGTGTCTTCATGCGCAACAGCAGCATCTGTCTGCGCCGCCTGGAACTGGACGCTGTTCGCGCGGGCCCGACTGAGGGCGTCCTGCAGAGTGAGTGTGAGCGGTGCAGAAGGTGACGACGGCTGCTGGGCGGGCGCGGCGACCGCCAAGCTGAATGAAACGGAGATGAGAAACAAAATTCGGGAACGCACAACGCCTCCCTCAGATTTCGAATCACGAACAAAGACATTTAATCTTAATAGATGCAGAACCACAGAAATAACCACGGGCCCACTGGATATAATGACGAAAACGCTCATCCATAACCGCTCTCCGATTCCTGTAGAAGCCGTCTTTTAGTCACACGACCCATAGTCACAAAGGAGCAGATGCAGAAGATTCTCTGTGCCATAACTTCCATAGCGCTCATGACCATGTGTCAATTTGCATTGGCACAGGAGACAGGCCATGAACAACACCAGCATTCCATGGACATGCCACAGCATCAGCATGACCAGCAGCAACACCAGTCCGGGCAGATGGCCGGCCACAACATGCCTTCGCACGAACAAGGCACATTCATTGATGAAATTCTTTCTCACGTCACGCCGGGTACCAGTGCCGAACCGAACTCGGTTGAAGAGCCGATGTACATGCGGCCTATGGGAACCTGGATGTTCATGTTTCACGGCGCCGCCTTCCTCAATCTTCAGCAGCAGAGCGGGCCGCGCGGCGCGGACAAGGTGTTCTCCACTAACTGGGCCATGCCGATGTTCCAGTACAGAAAAGAACGCAGCGAGCTGACGCTCAGAGCCATGTTCAGCCTGGAACCGGCCACGGTGACGCATCGTCTCTACCCAGAGCTCTTTCAGCAGGGTGAAACGGCATTCGGACGGCCGATCACCGATGGACAGCATCCGCATGATTTCCTTATGGAGATTGCCGCACTCTACGATCACCGTGTTGGACAGAACGCTCTGCTTTCCTTCTATGCCGCGCCGGTGGGCGATCCTGCCATGGGCCCGGCTGCGTACGAACATCGCATGTCCGCCGCCGAGAATCCGCTCGCTCCTCTGGGCCATCATCTGGAAGACTCCACGCACATTGCCGATGATGTACTCACCGGCGGCTTGACATATGAGCGTGTTCGCATCGAGGCTTCTGGATTTCATGGTCGCGAGCCCGATGAGTTTCGCTGGGACCTCGATACCGGCGCAATTGACTCATGGTCCACGCGCTTCACCGTGCAGCCCGGGAAGAACTGGAGCGCGCAATATTCATTTGCCCATCTCACGAGCCCGGAGCAGCTACATCCCGAAGATGACTTGCAGAGAATGACGGCTTCCATCATGTACAACCATCCTCTCGATAACGGCAACTGGTCTTCCCTTCTCCTGTGGGGGCGTAATCATGCTCTTGGCTCCGGGCTGAATACCAACGGCTACCTGTTGGAATCGACGCTTCGTTTTGCGCAACACAACAATCTTTGGACGCGGATTGAGAATGTGGACCGCACCACGGAGCTGCTGCTGGGTGGGCGGCCTGAGCCGCCGGGATTTGAAGAAGGTTTTCTTGCTCGTGTGCAAGCATATACATTTGGCTATGATCGTGAATTTGCGCTCATTCCCGGAGTTTCCACCGCAATCGGTGGTCAAGTCACGTTTTACGGCAAACCCCAGAGCCTCACTCCGATTTACGGACAGCATCCGAAGGGAGGAGTATTATTTTTGCGAGTCCGTCCTGCCGCCAGCATGCATCGTCATTAGTCAGGAGCCATGTTCATGGAAGAGTCGCGTCGTAATTTTCTTATTGGCAGCTCGGCTGCAATCACCGGAACCATTGTCACCCCCTTCAGCGCGTTCGCGGTGCCCCAGCAGAAAAAGAAACAGAAAAAAGAACAGGAAGATGATGTTTCCACGAATGAAGACCTGATGCGTGAGCACGGAGTACTGAATCGCGTGCTGCTGATCTATGACGAAGCCAACCGGCGCATCGGCAGCGGCAAGCCGGATTTCGATCCGGAGATCGTGAGCAAGGCCGCGGGGCTGATCAAGAAGTTCATCGAGGAATATCACGAGAAACTCGAAGAAAATTATCTTTTTCCGCGGTTCGAAAAAGCTAACAAGCTCGCTGATCTCACCA
>JBAIYI010000741.1:0-4155 GCA_037915955.1 Terriglobales bacterium | reverse complement strand
TGCCGGCAGTCCACATGGATTGCACTGCCCCTGCGAGATCCACCGGAGTGCTCACAGGCAGGGCTTCGCGCCCGAGCACTTCTACCGCCTGCACGGCGTCTGGCCGGACGGAATCATTCGGGGAACTCATCAGCAACTGCGTACCGCTCCCGCAGGCCGAGTGGATGGCCGCCATGTTCCCGCCCCAGCCGTTGAAAATTGCTATGGGCGCAGAAAGGTCATATTGATAGAAGCGCGCGCGGCCGTCAGTCCCGGTGAAGAGCCACTGTTTCAAGTCGCCGCTCTGCCAGTTGGCCCCGGAAAAAAACGGGATCACCGAAGCGCCTGCGCTCGACCCGGCAAGAATGCCGGTGAAGAAATTGCGCCGCGGACTATAGAATCCCGCCAGCCCGGACTGATCGATCTGCCAGGGATCGTCACTGGCGCGACAGTCCAGCGTGGGCGGCGAAGTTGAACCGGTGCAGCGCGTCCCCGGCAGAAACGCGGTAATTTGTGACCCACTCACAACCAGCCTGCCGCGCAGATCACGCGGCCAGCTCTCTGGATGCACAATGGCAAGCGTGAATCGCGGACGCCACTGGCCACCTTCGCCCGCATAGATCGCAACCTGGGTTGGTTCCAGCAGCACCAATTGCTGATTGTCGAGATAAAAATCCAGGATCGGCCCATCCTGCTGCCACACCGTGTTCTTGCGGATGGTCAGCACCGGCGCTTTGGCGGAAGCGCTCCGCTCGGGCCGCGCGACCTTCTTCATTACCATCTGTTTGTTCGCGCCCGATTGAATATTCGCAATCCACAGATAGCCCTGCCAGTCTTCCGAGAAGATGATCTCCGTCTGCACCGTGGACTGCTCCGGCTTTACCAGACGGACGTTCGCGTTTCGAAATGCCGTGAAGATGGCGTTCTGCACCGACTCCTGCATCTCCGGCAGGAGAACGGAAATGTTCTGGAAGCTCACGCTCATGGATTGCGGACTGCCGGCGCGCGCCAGAATCTGCTGCGCGAACTCGGTGGCGCTGTTCGCGGCCCCGGAGTTTTCCTGTGCAGCCCCGGTAACTGAAAGCAGAAGGAGACACAGGATGCAGCGAGAAAGCGCTGATGGGCTGATCGGCATGAGCAAGATTTGCGGGTGTTTCGCTCTCAATTGAACTGTAAATAGCCTGCTTTGGCAATCAGGGAAAGGCCACATACACCCTTTCGTCACCTCCGCCGGAGCGGGCGGCTTCAAGTCCCGGCGGAGACCGCCGCCCGTTTGAATTTCCGGCGAAACTTATGCTTCACATCAGGTCCGCGCGGTCCGGCTCGCTCTGTTCGCCTCCGCCCTGTCTGCCTGCTACCGCCGCAAGCGTCCACAGACTCGGGCAAGCCAGACCGCATGAACCTGCTCGTTGATGTCCGGCACGGCTGCGCTCTCTAGCCAGGCCCGCTGGTTGGCGAACCCTTGGAAGGGCCATATGAGCAGCCGGCGGTTTGCCGGACAACGCCTTAAACCATTGCCACTAATGCCACCATTGCCAAGAAATCCAAATTGAGCCCTTCGCGGTGGACAAGGGGGCAGTTCAATTTGGATTCTTCGGCAATTGTCACTTCTGGCACTCCTCCTCTCGCTTGAAATGCGTCTCGCTGTCTCTCCTGATACTCACGCCACCACTGCGTAAAACTCGGGTGTTCCGATGATGACCCCAACAAGCCCAAAGGCAGGACTTGCCGGGGGCCCTCCGGTGACCGGGGTAGCGACTGGTCCGGGAGACCCCTTGTAAGCTCCGGACTCGCAATCGATTCTCCGGTCACCGCGGGGCCCGCTTCGTTCTCGCCAATGACTGTCATCTGTCCATTCCTCCATTCGTCATCCCGAAGCCCGTCAACGAGCCAGCGCTTTCATCAGCTGGCAAGTAGGGCTGAGGGACCTTGCGTTTGCTGCTCTGGCGATCTAGCGAGTTCACAAATCCTCCGATTACTGCTGAACCTGGGTCGCTGTCGCATTCACGGCCGGCGCATTGCTGCTGCTTGCAGAAGAAGCCACCTGCACTTCGGCGATCGCCGCAGTCCTGGGGGTTTCGTCGTGGCTGTTCGGGAATACCTGGGTGATCATCGCGTCGCGCTCGCGCCGCACCGTCACCGTGTCGCCTACCTGTACGCGCGAGTAGAGGTCTTCCACGTCTTCCCTGCCCATGCGGAAGCAGCCGTGCGAGACCGCTTTGCCAATCGAGCTGGGCACGTTCGTCCCGTGAATGCCGTAGCCTTTCTGGCTCAGTCCAATCCAACGCGTGCCCAGCGGATTGTCTTTCCCCGGCAGAATTTCTTTTCCCTTGTGCCGATAGGTGGGATTTTTGGCGTGGTTGATCACCGTGAAGTCGCCGTCAGGGCTGGGCGTGTAACGGGCACCCACCGCGATGGCATATGTCTTCAGCGTGCGGCCATCTTCAATCAGTGCCAGCTTGCGGTCGGCGATGCTGATCACGATCTGCCGGGCGTGTCCGTCCTTTTTTGCTGCGGGTTTTTGCGCGGGAAGCTGCGAAGCGAGCTTCTCAGCCGCTACTTCGGCCGCGCTGCCAAGGTTGTCAATTTTTTGGCTGTCGTCAGCTTTCTGGATATCGGCGGTCCTGCGCGGATCAGAAGCTGTGCCGTGGGGAGCCGCCGAAGGCGAGAGGTCCTGGCCTGCCGCGATGCGCTGATTGGCTGAAGAGATACCGCCAGTGATCTGCGCGAAACTCGCCGGCTGCTTCTCAGCCATGGTTTCAATCCTGGCCAGCTCAACCTGGCGCTGCCGGATCACTACCTGCCGTGCCTCCGCCGCCACATAAAGCGTCCCTGCCAGAACCAAAGTCCCTACTGCCGCCGTCTTCACTGGGATTGCTACGAGCCGCCGCATCGTGTGTTCCTCCTGGGTGACGCCACAGGAAAGTGCACAGGGGTGGCCAAGCACTTAGAACCAATGTTTTGTTGAGCTTATAGAGGGTCTAGTGCGAGGCGAGTGCGTGGCGGATTACACGCGTGTGTCGCAGATGACACGAAGAATTGAGGCTGGCGTCGGGCGAGACTTGGGGCGACAATCAAAACTCAATCACCGTGAAAGTGAGTTCGGGCGAACACGCAGCGCCTCCGGCAAGCTCTTTCCTTACCTCCCGACCTGTGCCATACTCTTTCTCGCAGAGGCAAGTTGCCCGTCATGTTGAGATGCAATCTACATCTCGGTTTGCGAGCTAATTCGACGCTGATAACAGGCGCCGAACGGCATCGGGCGACGTTTGCCAAATCAAGCTAAAGTCCTTCTCTCGGCCTCTCCGGCCGGAAGCCTCTGCAAAGCACTTGAGCTGAATTAGCACAACGTCAACTCATTCATCTTCATTCCGCCATGGCAGGTTCTGCCGTGCCGGAACGCCCTTGAAAAGCAAGGGCGGTTCAGCTGCGCGGTGCGCAGCTAGAAGGACTTTCGTTTTATGAGATCGGATATGCAAAAGGTCATCATTGAGCGACCGCGCCGGGACTCGCGCGCCCCCAACCGCAAGTTCGGCGCACGGCTCCGCTACATTGATGGTCATGATTACGAGGAGGAACTCAAACACGTCCCTGTGTCATTCTCGTTCCGGGATTACGGCTGCGACAGAAAACGCTCTACTGACGTGCTGGGACCGCTGGAGCACTTCCTGCGCACCAGCCTTGGGAAATCATGGAATGACGTGTACAGCGAAATCTGTGCCGAACTGGACCGCCGCAAAGTGATCGGGATGCACGTCTTCCAGCACCTGTGGCAGCTCGTTGAGCGCAACTGCTGGATCGGGCAGGATGGCAAGCCGTATGTTTGGGGATACCGGGGCGCCTATCCGGTGTACCACTTTTATGTCCATCCCTGGACCGGGTTGCTCTGTGAAGCTGCGCCCGGCCCGGGAGCGCGGGAGCGCCGCAAGGCGAAGCTGCTTGCGGAGGAGGTCACACTCGTGCTCCTCGGCAATAACCGCGGTTACCAGAAGCACGAAGGAATCTGGTATCGCGTAAAGCTGAAATACGTCTTCGTCGAGTGGTACCAGCGACTGAAGCCGCCAAAAGTCTGGGACATCTTCCTTAAAAAAGAAGTGGCTCTGGGTTATGGCGGTTACTGGATCGCGGAAGAAAAGCAGCAGGCCGGCCGTGATGACCTTGTGATCATTCGCGGCA
>JBAIYI010000518.1:0-2446 GCA_037915955.1 Terriglobales bacterium | reverse complement strand
TGCTCACTCTGCTCATTGAAGATTTCGAAGAGAAGCACTACCAATTGAAGCCGGCTACTCCAGCCAATGTACTTCGTGAATTGATGGAATCCAGTAACCTCAGACAACGTGATCTTGTGGATGTTTTTGGGGCCGAAAGCACCGTATCAGCAGTGCTGAGTGGAAAGCGCGATATGACCCGCAACCATATAAAGAGACTGAGTGAAAGATTTCACATTTCTCCTGAAGCATTCTTCTGAAGATTCATTCCGCGCATTTCGCGCCGCGTCCTGATTGCGCGGCCACAATCGCGGCTGATAACTTAGGTGTTCTCCCAATTTCTCTCCCGAGGAACACCGTGTCCAGAATTCAGCGTGCCATTCTCAGTGTCACTGACAAATCAGGGATCGTGGAATTTGCCGGCAAGCTGGCGGCCATGAACGTGGAGCTGGTCTCCACCGGCGGAACCGCCAAACTGCTGCGCGAATCAGGGGTGCCGGTGAAAGATATCTCTGAGCTCACCGGCTTTCCCGAGATGATGGATGGCCGCGTGAAGACGCTGCATCCGCGCGTGCACGGAGGCATCCTGCATGTGCGCAACAACGCGGAGCACGTGGCGGCGGCGAAGCAACATGGCATTCAACCCATCGACATGGTGGTGGTGAATCTCTATGCCTTTGAGAAGACCGCGGCCAAGCCCGGCGTGCATTTTGACGAGCTGATCGAGAACATCGACATCGGTGGCCCTTCGATGGTCCGCTCTGCCGCAAAAAATTTCCGTGATGTGGCGATCGTGACCTCCCCGGACGACTACGCTGCCATCACCCAGGAGATGACTGCATCCAAAGGCCAACTGAGTCTGGGTACGCGCTGGCGTCTGGCGCAAAAAGCCTTCGCGACAACTGCTGCCTATGACAGTGCGATCGCAGCCACGCTGTCCGGCATCAGCTTCGATCAGGACGCGAGCACTTTCAAGCTCCCGGAAGCCCATAGCGGCTTCCCGTCGGTTTTGAAGCTCTCACTGAATAAGGTGATGGACCTGCGCTACGGCGAAAACCCGCACCAGAAGGCTGCCATGTACTCGGATGGTTCGCCTTCCGGAGTGGCCAATGGCCGGCAGCTTCAGGGCAAGGAACTCTCTTACAACAATATTGTCGATTTGCAGGCGGCGTGGGACCTGGCCCAGGAATTCGACGAGATTGCTTGCGCCATTATCAAGCACACGAATCCGTGCGGCACCGCGGTCGGCAAAACACAGAAAGAAGCCTATGTGCGTGCGCTGGAAGTCGATCCCGTCTCGGCCTTCGGTGGTGTGATCGGGCTCAATCGCGTGGTGGATGGTGCAGCCGCCGAGGAGATGGCCAAGCTTTTTGTTGAGGCGATTGCCGCTCCCGGCTTTGACGCTGCCGCACGTGAAAAATTTGCTGCCAAGAAGAACCTGCGCCTGGTGGAAGTGAAACCGCTTGCACAGAAGTATGCAATGAAACACGTATCCGGCGGCATGCTGGTGCAGGACCCGGATATTCGTCCCCTCACCCCATCCGACCTGAAAGTAGTGAGCAAGCGACAACCTACTGAAGAAGAAATGCGCGCCTTGCTGTTTGCGTGGAAAGTATGCAAACACGTGAAATCAAACGCCATTGTCTATTCGCGTGACGGCCAGAGCGTGGGCGTGGGGGCGGGGCAGATGTCGCGCGTGGATTCCTGCAAGATTGGAGCGATGAAAGCGATCTTGCCTTTGAAGGGCACGGTAGCGGCTTCTGACGCGTTCTTCCCATTCCCGGATGGAGTGGAGGAAATCGCGAAAGCCGGCGCCACGGCTGTAATCCAGCCCGGTGGCTCGGTTCGCGACCAGGAAGTAATCGACGCAGCGGACCGCCTGGGGCTGGCCATGGTGCTCACCGGAGTCCGTCACTTCCGTCACTAAGTAAAGAAATGCAAGGAGATGCCCTCTGAGGCTAAGTAGGGCTAGAATTGATTCAGGATCAGCCACTGCCAAAGACGTGCTTCTCCGCATCTAAATGGAAGGTGACCTTGGTCGTCTTTTTATGAAATTTTCAGTAACCCGCTCCCTGCTTTTTGCCGTCGCACTCAGCTCCACGGCTGCGTTGGCGCAGACAAAACCTGCCGCAAAGCCGGCCGCACCGCAGAGTCAGCCGCAGCAGCAGTCGCCGCTCTCGCAGGTGCCGCAGCCCACGGCGAAAAAGCCGGACAAGGCTGCCGCTTACTATCATTTCGGCCTGGCGCATATGTATGAGGAGCTGGTGGACCAGAATGGCCGGTCAGAGTACGCCAATAAAGCTATCGAAGAATACCGTCTGGCGATCGAGAACGATCCTTCTTCAGAGTTCCTGAATTCTCACCTGGCAGAGCTGTACGCGCGTACCGGCCGCATCCGCGACGCGGTGAATGAAGCTCAGGACCTTCTCAAGCGCGATCCCAACAACGTAGAAGCGCACCGCCTGCT
>JBAIYI010000824.1:0-3667 GCA_037915955.1 Terriglobales bacterium | reverse complement strand
AGATTGATGCATCTCTGGCAACCATCTCCACAGGAGGCACCGGTGGTTTGACGAACGTGGGGACGGGAATCAACACGCTGACGATCGTCGGCGGCCGCATTCAGAACCAGATCAAGAACATCGGTGCAACCACGCGAAATGTATTCTTTGATCGGCGCTATGCCAACGGCTTTACTCCGCCGTGGTTTCCTTCAACAACAGTCACGCTGGGCGGCCTGACCGCGGCGCAGGTTTTGCCTTCTGTAACCCGCAAACAGTGGCTCAATAAGACCTCATTCATGTAAAGCTTTCTGTTTGAGCAGGCGGCGAGCGATCGCCGCTTTTTTGTTTTCAGGAATTCAGTCAATGGGTGCAGAGCTTCTTCCGCCAATCTGTACCGTCACGGTGGAGGCCAGAACCAGAATGATGCCCGCAACCTGGATCGCGCGGAGGCCTTCGCCGATAAAAATCATGGCAAACAGGATGGCGAACACCGGCTCGAGACAACTGGCAATTACGGCGCGCGTCGGGTCCAGATACTTGAGGCCGGAGAAGAAGAAGACATAAGGCAGCAGCGTGGAAAGGCAGGCAAAGAGGAACAGAAATCCCCACTGTGCGCCGCTGAAATGCTGTGCTGCCAGCTTCCAGGGCGGGTTGACCACCAACCACAGCGCTGCGGACGCCAACAGGACGTAAAACATCACTCTTAACTGGTGGTTCCGTGTGACCAACTCCTGCCCCACGATGTTGTAAAAGGCAAAAGAAAAAGACGCGATCATAGCAGCAACCACAGCCACACCCTTCAAACTTACTTCGGAATGAAGAAGGTCGATGGTCAGGGCAATGCCGAGAATGGCCAGCGCGATCGCGGAGAGCCGGCGGAAAGTAAAGCGCTCTTTGCCTCGCGCCACCATGGCCAGCAGCACCCAGACTGGAGCCGTGTATTGAAGGGTTATGGCCAAGGCAACGGTGCCCTTCTGAATGGCCAGATAGTAGAAGTAATTCGATCCGGCGAGCCCCAGGATGCCCACACAGACCGCCAGCAACAGGTCGCGTCGGCTGATGCGGAAAAAAGAGAGGCCGAAGCGGCTCAGAAGAAAGACCGCGAGCACCATTACGGCGAAGGTGGTCCGGCCCTGTGACAGTACAACGGGGGAGATTTGCGGACTGCCGGCGAACAGCGAGCCCTTGAAAGCAGCCTTGCCCACCGTGGCGGCTGCGCCCCAGCAGAAGGTAGCCGCGGCTATAAGGAAATAGCCCCGCCAGTGATGAACCTCGGGAGAGACGGGGCTGATAGGGAGCTGCTGTTCAGTTGCTTCAGTCGGCAAGCATTTGTTCCAGGCGGTCAGGATCGAAGCCGATCATGACCTTTTCGCCTACGACAATAGTGGGAGTGGAACGGCTCTTATAGGTGCGAACCAGCTCAAACACAGCCTGCTGGTCCTGGCTGACGTCTTTCACTTCAAACGGGATCCCTTTCTCCGAAAGGTAGGCTTTTGCCCAGGAGCAGGGCGGTCAACCGGGTGAGCTGTAAACCACTACTTTCTTTGTCGTCATTCATATCCTCCCAGAAACAATAGATTCGTTCCGCAGTCGAGCCGTTTCAAGATTTTCGATGATTTGGAGCATTTTAGAGGAACTCTATCTCCGTGGTGATCCGGGCTGTCTTGCCCAGCATAGCGGAAACCGAGCAGTACTTACTCTCCGACAGGCGAACGGCATCTTCTACCGATTTCCGCTGTACGGGGCCGGTCACGGTGTAGATAAGGCGAATCATGGTGTATACCGTTGGGGGCTCCGCAGCTCGTTCCGCCTCGGCGCGGACTTGCAAGCCCGTGAAAGGCTCCCGTTTTTTAGTGAGAATGCTGACCACGTCGGTCGCGGTGCAGGCGCACAGGGCATTGAGCACCAGTTCCATAGGCCCGGGGGCGGTGTTGCGCTGCCGGTCAGAATCGGCGACCAAAGCATGGCCGCTGCTTCCCTGTAATACGAATCTCTCACCATCCAGCCATATCGCCTTCGCCTCAACCATGTAGCTCCCCTGTTTTCGCGGTACCCGGTTTAGGATACCAGCACCGCACAGTTCCGGGTTTGAACCTTGCTCGCCAATGCCTGGAACGACAGTCAAAAAAAACATGGAAGGATTTGCCCGGATCGCGCAATGGAAGATAGAAGGCGAAGCAACAGCGCCTGGCAGAACCATGGCAGAAGCGGCAGCGGCAGACCATGAGTTGCTACGGCAGCTCGCCAAGGGCAATGAGGGCGCCTTCAGGACGCTTTATGAGCGCTATCAGGGCCGGCTCTATCGCTACGCGCTGCACATGAGCGGCAATGCGGCGACAGCGGAGGAGACGACACAGGAGGTCTTCCTGCTGCTGATCAAGAGTTCAAAAGGCTTTGATCCGGAGAAGGGTTCGGTGGCAGGCTACCTGTTCGGTATGGCGCGGAATATCACCCGCCGCAGCATGAATGACGTTTCTTCCGAGGTGGCGCTGGAAGATGACGATGACCGCGACGAATTTGCGCTGGCGGGCGATCTGGAGATTTTGGAAGAGCTGAGCCAGGCAGACCTTCTGGACACTTTGCGAAAAGCAGTGGTGGGATTGCCACAACAATATCGCGAGGCTGTGGTGCTGTGCGACCTGGAAGAGTTCAGCTATGACCAGGCTGCCGAACTGATGAGTTGTTCCCCAGGAACCGTGGCGTCCCGGCTGAACCGGGCACGGGCCCTGCTGAAGAAGAAATTGAGCTATCAGAAATGCGTGAGATAGATCCAATTCGAAATCCCTCCGAAGCGCTGCTTTCTTCGGCGCTGAACCGGCTTGCCTCGGGCAGTCCGAAGGGAGCGCCGGATGAAATTGGCGGAAGCCTGCTGCGGGAATTTCGCCAGCACCATCGCCGTCGCCGGCAGAAGCGGATGGCTCTTGTTGGATCGATTGCCGCCTGTATTCTTGCGGTTGCGGTGCTTGTGGTTCAGAAAGGCGTGTGGAACCACGGAGCGAAGAGTGCCGCTCTGCAGGCTCAGCAAGTGCAACAGGCTGGGAAATCTGCGCAACCGCAGAAAGCTCCTGAAGTGCCGAGTACACATGGTATGGCAAGTACAGAACGGCTATCTGCGGCAACGACTTCCAATAGCGGAGCGACCGGATTCGTAACGCTGGCCCCCTATGACTCGACGGTTTCCGCTGCGGACCTGACCATTGTTCGCGTGGAACTTACCGGCTCTGACTTGCGTCTTCTGGGTGCTCCAGTTACTGAAGATCTTTCTGACCAGCGCCTGCTCGCTGACGTGGTGGTGAGCGGCGATGGTACGCCATACGCGTTAAGGATCGTTCGCTGACAAGTT
Source organism: Terriglobales bacterium (assembly GCA_037915955.1). Taxonomy (GTDB): domain Bacteria; phylum Acidobacteriota; class Terriglobia; order Terriglobales; family Acidobacteriaceae; genus Angelobacter. Next base: position 342 of record JBAIYI010000824.1, on the reverse strand, counting down.
TTCAAAAGGAGAAGGTATGAAATTGTCTCTATTATCGGCCGCTGCACTGCTTAGCATGGCGAGCCTTGCTGCTGCGCAGGATGCTCCCCAGCAGAAGCAGAAAGTCGAATTTTTTCAAACCATGGGGGGCCCCGGGGCGGATGCCATGTTCGTCTCAGTGGAACCCATGGAGATGGGGAAGGTGGTTAAGGGCGCTCCGTACTCCGCTACCGTGGTGACGGAGAGCACGCAAACGCTGGCGGACGGCAATCGCATTGTGCGGAAGCAGACGACGCAGGTGGCCCGCGATGGCGAAGGCCGAGTGCGCAGGGAGTTGGGCGAGATGGCCGGCCCAGTCCAAAT
>JBAIYI010000865.1:0-4290 GCA_037915955.1 Terriglobales bacterium | reverse complement strand
GAGCGCATCTACGCGCGATCCGCAAGCGACGACAAAGCCGCCGTGCTCGGACTCCTTGCTGCGTATGACGCGTTGAAAGCTTCCGGCGCGCTGCCCTCGGTGAACATCAAATTCTTCTTTGAAGGAGAAGAAGAGGCCGGCTCGCCCCATCTTGAACAGATTCTCAAGCGCTATGCCGACCGGCTAAACGCAGACCTGTGGGTGATCTGTGATGGGCCCATTTACCAGAACGGCCAGCCGTTGCTCGTGTTCGGCAGCCGCGGCGTGGTCACCGCACAGATCACCACCTTCGGGCCGAATCGTCCGCTCCATTCGGGGCATTACGGCAATTGGGCGCCAAATCCGATTGTTGAGCTGGCGCACCTGATCTCGCGCATGCGCAATACGGAAGGCGAGATCCTTATCCCTCATTATTACGATCCGGTCCGTCCGCTCACGCCGGGTGAGAAGAAGGCGCTTCAGGACCTGCCTAACCTTGATGCGCAGCTTAAGCAGGAGTTCCAGCTCGGCCGCAGTGAAGGGACGCGACCTGTCTCGGAAGAGATCATGAAGCCCTCGGTGAATCTTGATCGCATCGAGGGCGGCGGTTACGGACCGAACCCGGCCAATGCGGTGCCTTCCACTGCCACTGCTTACCTCGATTTGCGCATGGTGCCGAACCAAACGCCGGAGATCGTGCGCCAACAGCTGGAAAAATATCTGGTTGAACTTGGTTACTTCCTGGTTCATCAGCCGCCTACGCCGGACGAGCGACGGAGCCACCCACGCGTGCTTCAGATCGCCTGGGGCGCGGGCTATCCTCCGCAGCGCACAGATATTGACGCACCGGTTTCGCAGGCGTTCATTCAGGCGATGCGCACTGCCACAGGGAACTCTCTGGTGGTCATGCCAACGCTCGGCGGCAGCACGCCTGCTTTTATGTTTGAGCAGCAGTTCAGGAAGCCGGTGATCGGGTTGCCGATCGCCAACTTCGACAACAATCAGCACGCCGCGAACGAAAGTATCCGTCTCGATTATCTGTACAACGGGATCACGAGCTATGCGGCGGTGTTCAGCAACCTGGGAAAGTACTGGCACTGAGCAACCTGGGGCAATCCTCAGTCGCTTTTTCCGGCATCCCAACTTCAGGGAGGAAAACATGCCGGAGAAGGCGACACTGGAGCGCGCGCGGCGCGACAAAGCAGAAGGAAAATCTGCCAGCACACAGGCAGGCGAGTTTGTTCGCGAGGAGATGGATCATATCCGGGAAGGCAAACACGGCGCCCGCAACACCAAACAGGCGATTGCGATTGGCCTCTCTAAGGCGCGTCGCGCCGGCGTGGACCTGAAACCTCCGAAGAAGGGCAAAGCCAGGGAGAGCACACGCAAGTCCGCCGAGCGCGATTACCGCAAGGGACACAGCGGAAAAAAGAAAAGCAGCTCGAGCAAACGCTCCAGCGCACGGCTCAAGGCCCTCAAGAGGGAGCCGCGGTCCGCGGCTTCGCACCGTGCGCTTTCGCGGCAGGCAAAGAGCGCCGCGCGCGCGCGGAGAAAGCGTGGGCCGGTTATGGCGGGCGCTCGCCGAAGCTCTGGAGCGAGGACATCGCACCGCAAAGCCGCCTGAGCTTGACGCCCGGGCAGTTCCTCATCAGCAAATAGTCATCCAACATCGGTTATTGCATACTGAGCGTGTGCTCAGTTCCGTAACTGACAACCCGTTTGCCGTTTTAACGTTGATTGGCGCACCGGCGGTGTTCACCAACGCTTCTTCAGTGTTGACGCTCGGCACCGGCAACCGGCTAGCCCGGGTTGTTGACCGGACAAGAGTGATCGCCAGGGAAATCCACAACGCTGCCCCGGGCGATGAGGCCACTGCGCTCTGGATCCGTCACCTTGACCGGCTTGAGCACCGCGGAGCCCTGCTCTTGCGAGCCATGAGCTTTTTTTATGGAGCCATCGGAGCTTTTGCAGCCGCAAGTCTCTATTCTGGGTGCAAGCCTGGCAGCTTCGAACATCGGCATGCCCTTCACGGCTTTTGCTCTCATCAGTTTCATTGCCGGCGCAGTCGGCTTTGTTGCGCTGGTCGTGGGATGCGCATTCCTGGTCGGCGAAACCCGCATGGCTCTGGCCTCCATGTTTGACGAAGCCCGCCTGGCGCGCAGCTGGTCGCCCAAAACCGCCTAAGGTGCTCCTCTGAGAAGAGGTCCCTAACCCCAACATTCTGAAGCATGTCCCCGGCGCGTATCCGACGATTACCTAAGTAATGTGTGACCCAAGTAGGTGTCCTTAGGGGATATAGCTGATGAGGGTACCAAGAAGAATAATAGTTGCGAGTGTACTGCGCCGCCCGGCTGGTCTACACTGAAGCGCACGTTTCAGCCTTGAATCAGCACGGGCGCCCAGAATTCCGCGTGAGCTGAAGACAGCTATTCGGCCACGAGTGAAGAGAGGGTTTTCCGTATGGATACCATCATCCAATTGCTGATCGCGCTGGGAATCCTGAAAATAAGTCCTACGCCGGACAGCCTTGTGCCTCCGGTAAAGCCGCCAACGCAATAACGCGGTAAAATGCGGCGGGAGTCGAAGTGAAGCACTTTGTGTCGGGCGTGTACGCCCTGTGGTTGTTTGGCCTGCTGCTGCATTTTGTGGCGTGCTGGGCCGTGGTGCGCAAAGGCTACCTGCTGCGCTGGAAAGCATTCAGCTATTACCTTTTCGTGATGACCGTTGAGGCGGCGGTGATGTTGCCCGTTTATATATGGGGAACGCCCAAGCTCTATCAGCGGATGTATGGGGTTGCGTCAATCCTGGAATGGATCCTGCTCAGCCTGGTTGTTCTTGAGATCATGGTGAAGATGCTGGAGCCCTTTGAGGCGCTGCCCGGCAGGGCTGTGGCTCGCTTTGGCTTCTGGGCGGTTATCGGAATTTCCACTGCGGTAGCGCTCTCGGTTGCCTTTCCCGCGCATGAAAGCGAACTTTCGGTGAGTATCTCCCTCACGGTGGAAAGAACCATTTTTCTCGCCTACGCCGCGCTTTTGTGGTCCATGATTTTCCAGGCAAAGTCACTGGGGCTTACATGGGTCTCGTCGGCTGCTGAAATCGCAATCGCCTTTGTGCTGTACCTGACGGTGCAAGCCACAGAGCGTTTCATCATCGGAGCGTATTACAGCAACACCACGGTCCTCAATATAGCCACCGGCGTGGGACAGTTCGCCTACCTCGTCGCCCTTGGCAGCTGGATCTGGACGGTGATGCATCGTGATCCTGTGCCGCCGCAGCCATCCGAAGAGGCGCTTGCGCGGTTATCTTCCCTGAGCAAAGGACAGCACGAACTGGTTTCGCGCGAACGCATCTTCGCGGCGGTGGGAGTAAGGGTGAACAAGGCGGCGCCGGACCGCGAAGAAGATCCGGCAGCTCCGCCCCTGGTGCACTAATCTTTGTTGGCTTCTCCGCCTGAGGGTTTCCGCTCTCCGTCTTAGGGCTTGCCTGTTCCGCCTGTGGGCTTGGCTTCGCCGGTTGCCGGTTTGACGAAGCGGCCCGTATCTAACGGCTTGTTAAATTCCACTGAATCCAGCGTTCGCGTCAGCACGGTTTCTGAATTGGTGCGGCGGGTGGTGAAGGCAAGCTTCACGCCGTTCACTTCCTTGTAATCGCTGTAGTCTGTGGAATCCGTGAGCTGGCCGAAGAGCGTGCGCTGCAGGAACACGCGGCGCAGCAGCAGGCCGGTTTCTTTGTCGAAGTAAAGCCGCTCGCTGAAGTCTTTGTCCGCGTGGATGCCGCGGACCACGTAACAGTCTTTGCCATCCACTTTATCGATGGCGACGACGCGGGTGTTCGAAAATGCCGCCAGCGGCATCAGGTCGCGATCAAAGCGCGCGGAAATTCGAATGGCCGCCAGCTCCGGCCCGGCAGCTTCATTCACCCCGCGATTCGTTTTCATCCATGCTGCATTGCCGTCGAAGCCCTGCTCGCGTTCCTGTCCGTTGGGAAACTTTGTGGAGCTTGCGGCAAGGTCAGGCGCCTTGCTCCAGGCTTCAATCTGGAATGTCTGGCCCTGAAAGGTCTTGACGGTAGCTTTGGCGGCGCGCGTGGTCAGCTTCTGAATGGCGTCATGCCCGCCGATGGCTTTCTCGTAGGCGGCTTCAATCTGATCAGCGGTGGGCATTTCCTGGTGCTGCCGGTCATGACTGTTGGCGTCGTGCGCGGTCGGGTTGTTTACGTCGAACAGAGCTGACGCCGAGGAAGGATGCGTCTTTCCGGTATGGCAGGTGCCGCAGCCGACTTCCGGCTTGCCGTCAAAATTAGCCTTGTTGA
>JBAIYI010000180.1:0-3601 GCA_037915955.1 Terriglobales bacterium | reverse complement strand
CGGGCGGAGCTGCCCGTCCTGGTGCTTTCGCATTCGCTGGGTTGCGACCACAGCATGTGGGACCCGCAGATGCCGGCTTTTCTCGAGCACTTTCGCGTTCTCCGTTACGATACGCGCGGCCACGGCGGTTCCGACGCTTCGGCGGGAGAATATTCTATTGATCAACTGGGCGAGGATGCGCGGACGCTGATTACGGCACTGAAGATCGACTCATTTGCGTGGTGCGGACTGTCCATGGGCGGGGCCGTGGGCCAATGGATGGCGCTCAACGCTGCGCAAGGGATGAAAGCTCTGGTGCTGGCAAATACCTCTCCGAAATTCGGCACGCCCGAGATGTGGGAGGCGCGGCTGGAAGCGGTGCGGCGCGCCGGCATGGCAGGTGTTGCAGAGACGGCGATGCAGCGATTCTTCTCGCCGGCGAACCAGACGAGCACGTATGCGGAGTCAACTCGCGGCGTGCTCCTGGGAACGCATCCGCAAGGTTACGCCGGCTGCTGCGCAGCTTTGCGCGATCTGAATTTCAGGAACGATGTTGCACGGATTGATGTGCCTGTGCTGGTGATTGGCAGCAATCGTGATCCTTCCACGCCGTGGGAGGGCAACGGCGATTTCCTGGCGCGCGAAATTACGGGAGCAAAATGGGTTGTCCTGCCAGGGGCACACCTCTCCAACCTTGAACAGCCGCACAGCTTCAAGACCGCCGTGCTGGAGTTTCTCCTGAGCAAGGAGGAAGGCGCTCCGTCGATGGAAAGAGGTATGCGGGTTCGCCGCCAGACCCTTGGAGAGGACCACGTGGAACGCTCGTTTGCTTCGGCAACGGATTTCAATCGTGATTTCCAGAGGCTGATTACCCGCTACATCTGGGGAGAAGTCTGGAGCCGTCCCGGACTCGAGCGGCGGACGCGACGTCTTCTCGTGCTGGCGATCACTTCCGCAATGGGCCGGTGGGAAGAGTTCCGCTTGCATGTGCGCGCCGCGTTCTCGCACGGCATGGAAGGCACAGACGTGAAGGAAATGCTTTTGCAGGTTGCGGCATATGCAGGAGCTCCGGCAGCCAACACCGGCTTTCAGATCGCACGCGAGGAGTTGGAGAAGGTGAACAACTAACGTATCTGTGGAAGCCTTTGGCTAGGCATCGTGAAGACCACGCCATGGCCACATCCCAGTGCGCTGGGGCATGGCATTCAACGGCTGCGAAACAGGCTGAGCAGCAGAGGCGGCGTCACTCGGTTGCAAGGAGTGTGGCAGGGGAAGCCGGTCGGCCAATGCGAGTGCGAATTTTGTGGTGTGCTCATCGAAATGATGATCAAACTTGCTGAACAGACGGGCAATTCCCGTGCCGATTCCCACCAGCACTGCGGCGAGAACGAAATAGACAGGCGCACCGAGGAGCAGTACGAAACCCAGCCGATGGAGCACAAAAAGCGCGACAAGCCCGAACGGCAGCAACAATAACAATGCCAGCACGGCGGCCGCTTTCTGCAGGAACATTTCAAAGCGCGAGATCGTGGCGCTGGTAATACGGATTTCATGGGCGAGCGAGAGGCCGGGAGCCAGTTGAATCGCCATGCCGCCGAAATGGCCATGCAGGATGCGGATCACCCACCAGGTGGAATTGCGCACCTTCCTTTCTTCTGATTCCACCATAAAGCCGCGGCTGGCAGGGAACGCCTGACGGTATTGGTCCGTCAAACTGCGCACAAAGACCGCCAGCAGGGCGGGATTATCCACCGACGGCTTTAGAAAGCTCTTGATGATGCTAGGCATTCCAGCCTGCGCTGGTCCCGAGAGATTTCTTGTTGCGGTTCAGGGCAAGATAGATGCGCATCATGCGCAACGAACACCACAGGAGATCCATTTTCTTATCCTGCCGGATCGTCAGCTTCACGGCATCCTTGTGGGCGTCGCAGTACGGGACATTAGAGACGGCGCCTTTGCTCAAGATCACGCGTCCCATCGCCAGGCCAATGGCATTGACCGATCTGTCCTGAAGGCTATCAAGGCGAGTTGGCGGAGCCCCACAGGCCAGACATCCGGCCGGCCACTGAGCTCCTTCAAAGACAGGCGAGCGGAAGCGAGGCGTGTCGGTTGAGGTGTTCGGGTCCATGGCCGCGACTTTGCCATTCTCTACCACGGAATATTCGTAACAGTTCGAGCAACGCACTTCCTGGCGGCGGTTTGGCAGTACGCCATAGATAGCTTTATCGCAATAAGGGCACGGAGCCACCAGGGCTTTCTTGCCGAATGCCGAGGCAAAAAGAATGGCGCCGATCACGCCCAGAACACCTGCCCAGCCGAGGTGTCCGCCACGCCCTAGAAAGAATGCCGGGACCAGGGTGCAGAATGACATAAAGATCATCTGCACGGTATGTTTGCGGGCGGCCTCAGCCGACATGGCTATCACAGTTTTTGCGCGAGCCGGAACTGGAGGATCCTGCAAGGTGGGAAGAGACGCCGTGACACTCATAGGGCGAACTTTAGCACGCCTGGATAGGTTGGGGCTGTGACAAGGAAGTTTGAGAAAGTTACTTAAGTTTTTACTGATTTTGGGAAGGTATAGAAAGAATGAATGTTTAATGTCTCTGAACTACTTTGCTTGTAGCTCATCGAGGTTTTCGGATACCTGAGCATGGGGGAAACTGCCGACGCTGGCGCGAGGAAATTGGGGCCACGCGATTTTGCATCCGTGGCGGGGTTCTGCCTTTTCCTTGGCGGCGGGCTCAGTCTTCTGCTGTGGCACATCCATGCGTGGTTTAACGATTACCTAACGACCGGATTAGCTATCTTCCTCGATGGCGCCGCGGTTTTGTTTGTGGTGGCGGCGACATCAGGTCCCTGGGGCGCTCGCAGGCAATTCTCTCACTTCGGCACAGGCGGCCTGCTTGCACTCCTTCTGCTGTGGGGCGGGCCCGCATATTTGTACATCACTGGACCAGATCTGGAAGGACTTGTTCGCCAATCGCAGGCTGCTCGGGATTATCGGAGCGATCCCTCGTGCAATGGAAACCTACTGCGTGAACTGGCAAAACAGCGTTCCATGTTTGAGCAGGGCGGCAGCAGTGATAGCAAGGATTACCCACACTCTATCTGCAAGGTTGGATGGACAAAGGTCCAGGAGAAGTCCCCCTTCCACTCCTGTCTCGTACTTCATGGCAATGTCGTATACGGGAACTACTGCGGATACTTCAGATTCGGCCCCGGGGCATACTTTGACTGGGGCAGCATCCGAGTGGGAGATTCTATGGTTGCGCAGACTGCCTACGGACGTCCAGCCGCCTATTTCTTTGAGAGCAAGGAGTTGACTGACCGAATTGTTAATCCTCGCGGCGTCGTCTTCCTGACTTCGAGCAATCCGGACCAGGAATTCCGACAACATCTTAGTCAGTCCATTCTGCCTGTAGGACTTTACCTCACCTTGGGAGCGGCGCTGCTGGTACGGTTGATTGGGTAGAAGAACGTGGCTTGATCCGATCGGAACAGCAGGATGGTGGTGGAATAAACCGAGTGTTCGGAAGCGAACAGCTCCACGGACCTGCCTTGTCAAGATGTACTATTTCGTGCTTGCTTCGCCTATGAAGCTCGAGGTAGGATGAGAAATTCG
>JBAIYI010000770.1:0-1777 GCA_037915955.1 Terriglobales bacterium | reverse complement strand
CGACGCCCTTGGTGATGCTTCAGCGCAGCCGAGGGCGGCTGCGATCCACACGAATAAAGCGGAGGAGGTGGTGCGCGGGAGGAAGGTGGTGCACAGGTGGTCGGCGGTGATTGAGGAGCTGCCGGTGTATGGGAGGTGGATTGGGCATCCGGCGATGCTGTATGCGCCGGTGAATGAGGCGGGAGTGAACATTCTGTTCGGGGCGATGGCGGCGCAACTGGGATATGTGATCTTGCGGGCGCAGAGCGGATTCCCCGACGTGGAAGCCATGCGGCTGACAGAGACGGAAATATGGCAGCGGGTACGGATTGAGGTGGAGTACGAGAGCGCGAATTTTATCAAGCACTATCACGAGAAGTTTGGGTGTGACGTGATTGTGTGCTGGAAACATAACTGGAAGGATTGTCCGGTGGAGGTGATTGAGTTGAGCAAGTTTTTTGAATAGAGCTTCTAACTTCTAGCCTTTGGCCATTAGCCCTTGGCCTTTGGGGAAAACCAAAAACATTTCACCGCAGAGGGCGCGGAGAGCGCAGAGGAAAGCAATTGCCGCAGATTTACGCTGATGGACGCAGATTGGAAGAAGGCAGTGGGTGTTTGAGAGAGAAAACCGGATGTGATCTGGGCTCACGCGAGGCGGCAGCGGAGCAGGTCCCTCACCGCTCGCGCTCACAGCTGTTCGCGCTCGGAATTCGGGATGGTTCCTTCAGGGGGATAGACTCCCGTCTTTGTTGGATGGCTTGGACGGAGAGGAAGCTTTTCAGGAAAGAGGCCACACAGTTTCCCTCGCACACTCGGGACCAGGCAAAGAGCTAATCTTCCGGTTCGGGGCGATCGGCGAGGGCGGCGAGTTGATTCCGCCAATCAAGTTCTTCCACAAACGCCTGCGACTGCCTCCAGCCGGGCTTCACCTTCACGAACAGCTCGAGGTAGATCTTCTGGCCGAGCAGGGCTTCAATGTCCATCCGCGCCGCGGTGCCGATGTCTTTGAGCTTCTGTCCGCCTTTGCCGATAAGGATAGCCTTCTGCCCGTCGCGCTCGCAGTAGATGGCCGCCGAGATGCGCGTGAGTTTGGGCAGTTCTTCATACTTTTCCACCACCACGGCCGTGGCGTAAGGCAGTTCTTTGCCGGTCTTAAGCAGGACTTTTTCGCGGATGATCTCCGCCGCGATGAAGCGCTCCGGCTGGTCAGTGAACTGGTCTGCCGGGAAATAGCGCGGGCCTTCCGGCAGGGCTCGGATAATTTTATCGAGCAGCACGTCCAGCCCCTGTTTGCGGACGGCGGAGATGGGGATGATCTCCTGAAAGGAATGAAGCTGGCTGTAATGCGCGATGAGCGGGAGGAGTTTTTCTTTTTCCAGACGATCGATTTTGTTGAGCAGGAGGAAGACGGTGCCGCCGGTGCGCTTCACCATGTCGAGCACGAACTGGTCACCGGGGCCGAATTTTTCCGTGGCGTCCACGATGAGCAGGATGATGTCGCGGCTTTCGAGCGCCGCGTGGATTTCCTGCATCATCTTGCGGTTGAGCCGGCTGTCTGGCTTGTGCACGCCGGGCGTATCAATGAAAACGATTTGCCCGCCGGAGCGGCCCTTTTGCGGCTTGACGTTGACCATGCCCTGGATGCGGGTGCGGGTGGTCTGCGGCTTTTCCGTGACGATGGCGATCTTCTCACCGACGAGCGCGTTGAGCAGCGTGCTCTTGCCCGCGTTGGGGCGTCCGATGATGGAGACGAAGCCGGAGTGGAAGGACATGGATGCTTCCATGGTAAATCAGCGCC
>JBAIYI010000886.1:0-1674 GCA_037915955.1 Terriglobales bacterium | reverse complement strand
CTCATGGTGCGGCTCGCAGCGGCAAGCGCAAGTCCACCTCTCAAAATGCGGTTGAAGACCTCAAAGCATTACTTAATGAGCGGAAAGAATCACGGCGGTGAAAGCATGTAGGAGTGTCCATCTGCCTGAGCTCTCCAGCACGCAAAAACCATTGAGGGAACCAATCGCACAGACGGCAGCAAGAGGGCACTGGCGGCACCTGATTCCAGTGTGACATCGCGGTAGCTCGGTGATTCGTTCATCCAACGACGAAGAGACCGAGCGCAGGCGATCACGGAAAGCGCTGACCGCCGGTGCGATCTTACCATAAACTCGGAGAAAGTCCTTCGGGTCCGTGCTGCTTCTTCCTGGCTAGCTCCCGTCCGGGATAGGGCGCCGAGCTGCTGCCAACCATGATCTGACAGAGCGTGACCCAGAGCCGTTCCGTGGAATCCAAGAACGAGACAAGGTTCCTTTCCGTTGTCGTTCGCTTCATCAACAAATGCAGCCGCGCGTTCTATATGGGCGCCTCTGGCGCTAAAGTCATGTGCGTCGAGGAAGAGCTTGGCCGAATGCTCGTGAGACCGGTTTTCGACAACAGAAGTGAAAGGAGAAAGAGATGCGAAGCCCATTCCGATCAGAACATTACGCCGCGACTGCGATCCTCGAATCATAATCGTAAGCATGGCTGAAGATGGATGGAGCAGGCGGAGCTTGTGGCTTCCGTTAATCCGCATTCACGAAAGGAATGCCTAGAGCCTCTTAGAAGGCTGTGACGCACGTTCTGTGTGGCCCGACAATGTCCCGCCCGCTTATCAACTCAATTCTGACGGGAGGTGGCTATGGCGTATTAGGTGGAACGAGATTAGAACCCAGCAACAGCAACAGGCTCAGGGGGGACAGTTCGTACCTTTGCCGAGCTCTATCGATTGAGATGCGTGAAGGTGTTGTGCAGCTGGGCATGAAGCCAATGCAGTGAAGCGCTAGAGGCGACGCGCCAGATGAGGTCCGCGCACCGGTGCAAGTGGATCGCCGATACGCGATCCCCGCTGGCTGTAGACTCTGTGACATGCAGTCAAAGGCGCGAGCAAGCCGTAAGGGCAATACTGGGTGCTCACAGTAGCCGTTCGATGATATCACTCAAGGCCTCAGTTCGGCTGGCCCAGTGATAGTTGTTGGAATATGCTAAGCGCAGGTCCGAATCCGATTTCGACGACGCAGCCTCGATAGACGCGAGCAGCGTGCCGACTTCTTCGGTTGATACGTGCTGGGAGGGCCATTCGAAATGGGGGCAGCCGATGGGCAGCTGAAGGCTTTCCGGCCTGGAGTCAGGCACGACCGGGATTGCTCCGCCGCCAAGGGCAACCGGAATGACTCCACTCTGTGTGAGGTCTTGTGTGAAAAGCAAGAACACAGAGTACGAAGCGGCCGCGGCCTCGGCGATTTGAAGTTCGGTCAGCGGGTTAGCTGAGACAAGCTTGAATGAATCTGGGAACTCACGCGCGAGAGCAAGTGCCCTCTGTCCTGGGTCCTGCCTGCATACGACCTGGAACCTGTGCGGCATTCGATGGCGCAGGGAAATGTCTGCTGCATCGAGAAAGCGCTCAAATCCCCGTTCAGGGATTGGGTTGCCGATAAATGTGTGGAATGACTTGCGCGTTACTGGGAACGCTGTGTCAAACATCAATGGGAGGA
>JBAIYI010000216.1:0-3400 GCA_037915955.1 Terriglobales bacterium | reverse complement strand
TCCCGGCAATGAGGCGCGCGCGGCAGAGTACATCAAGAGCGTGCTGGCGGCGGAAGGCATTCCGGCGCAGATCTATGAATCGGCTCCAGGGCGCGGCAACCTGGTGGCACGGCTGAAGGGCAACGGGAAGAAGAAGCCGCTGCTGCTCATGGGCCATCTGGATGTCGTGGGGGTGGAGCGTGACAAGTGGACGGTCGACCCCTTCGGCGCGGTAACCAAAGATGGTTATCTTTATGGTCGCGGCTCCATCGATGACAAATCGATGGACGCGGCCAACCTTGAAGTCTTCCTTCTGCTGCATCGGCTGAAGGTGCCGCTGGATCGCGACGTGATTCTCATGGCCGAAGCAGGAGAAGAAGGTACTACTCAATTTGGCATCGACTTTTTGGTGGAGAAACACTGGGACGAGATTGCCTGCGAGTACGCGCTGAATGAAGGCGGCGGGATACACGAGGACAATCACGGCAAGCTGGAATACGTGGCTGTCTCAACCACGCAGAAGGTACCGCGCGGATTCACGCTGGTTTCGCAGGGAACCAGTGGTCACGGTTCAGCGCCGCGGGTCGATAACGCGATTGCGCATCTAGCTGCCGCGGTGGATAAAACCGCGCACTGGCAGTCGCCCATGCGCTTGAATGAGACAACGAAGCGCTTCTTCGATCAGATGGCCAAGATCAGCCCGCCGGAGCAGGCACAGCTTTTTCTCCACCTTGATGATCCGGCGGTGCAGCAGAAGTTGCAGGCGGTGAATCCTTCTTATTACTCCATGCTGCGCACCTCACTGGTGCCGACCATCATCAAGGGAGGCTTCCGCTCCAACGTGATTCCGGCGGAAGCCGAAGCTCGCTTCGACGTGCGCGCGCTGCCGGACGAAAACATGGAGGCTCTCAAGGCTGAGTTGCTGAAGCTGATCAATGATCCGCAGATCCATATTGTGGACAATGAGAACACGAATGCGCGTCCGGCGACGCCACCTTCGAGCCTGAATAGCGATGGCTTCCATGCGCTGGAGCGCGCGGCACAGAAAGTCTTCCCCGGACTGCCGACAATTCCCATTATGCAAGTGGGAGCCACGGATTCCGCAGAGCTTCGTGCAAAGGGCGTGCAGGCCTATGACATCGGCACGGTGCTCAGCCCGGAAGATCTCAAACGGGTGCATGGCAATGACGAGCGGCTGGAGATCGCCGGTTTCGGTAAATTCGTGCAGTTCCTTTATACGGCTGTGGTTGAGCTGGCGGGTTCGCACTGAGAACAGAAATTGGGAGAGCTCATGAAGGCTGGGAGAATCCGAGGGTGGTTGTTCCTCTTTGTGCTGGTTGCGGTGGCTGGGCTTTTCGCGAAAGACGAAGCTGCCCAGGTCATGGTCTGGCCGGAAACCGGCAAGCCGGTTCTCCGGTTCTCGTTCGCGAAGTTCAAGGAGCAGGGGCCCTCCCACAGCTACCTCACTGAGACCACCGTGGAGAATCTGTGGGACAAGAAGATTGACCTCGCCACTTTCTCCCTTTACCTGTTCGACAAGGACAGGATCAGGATCGGTGAAGGCTATATTTCGGTGTCGAATCTCGGCCCCGGCGAAAAAACGCGCTTTCAAACCGGCATCATGGCTTCGGGCACGCCGGCATCGATTCAGCTTTCGCCGAAGAATTTGCCTGCGGAACTGGACGCCGGCAGGCCGAAAAAGCTGATCTCGCTTACCGTGAATACCGTTCCCCAGGGTGCGGTGCTAAAGGTTGATGGAGAAGATGCAGGCACAACTCCGAAAATCATCCATGTTGCAGTGGGCAAGCACCTGCTTCAGTTCGCCAAGGAAGGTTTTACCCCGGGCCAATTTCCTTTTGACGTCGGGCCGGATGATGCTTCCGGCGGCAGCGTGAGCTTTGAGATGGGTGCCCTGGCGCATGACACGCTGGAAATGCGCGATGGCAGCGTGCTGGTGTGCGATGTGGAATCCATGTCTGCCACTCAGATTGTTGCTTTGATGGATGGGAAGATTCAGCGCATTGACCGCAACAAGGTGAAGCGACTGATCCTCACGGAGCGGGACCAGCCAGCCAAATAGAGTAGATACTCGCGCGTCCCGCTTTCGACGTGTCGCCGGCTGATTCGGCTCATTTCGGAGAGCTGCTTTACATTTCTACACAATCGTAAGATTCTGCCCGGCTTTTCGAATCCTGAGCTTCGCCTGAATCATCAGTACTATTTGTTGACCGCTCAGTCAGCAGTTTGTACTATCAAGTCATCATATGCCCCAACTTCTCAAACCGGCCAAGTCAAAGAAACAGGTTGTCTCAGAGTTTCGCCAGTCGGAGATCATTACCGCTGCGCGGCAGGTGTTTGCCGAGAAAGGCTACATCGCTACCACCGTGGATGAGATCGCCGCACGCGCCGGACTCGCCAAAGGCACCATTTATGTCTATTTCGAGTCCAAGGAACAGATCTACAACGCCGTGCTGGAAAACGACTTGGAGACGCTTCGCACTTTGACGCTGGAGAAAATCGCCGCGGCGGAGACCGCCAAAGCCAAGATCGCGGCTTACATCAATACGCGCTTCGAATACTGCGAAAAGCGGCGCGATTTTTTCCGCATCATGCACATCGAGCCCTCCGGCTCGCCCGTAATGAGCAAGGCGAAGCAGCGTGAGTGGCTCAAAGAACCTGTCCGCCAGCTGGCCAAAGGCATTGAAGCCGCTACCGCGAAACGTGAGATCAGCAACTGGCCCGCAGAAACCCTGGCCTGGACCGTAGCCGACCTGACTTCTGGCGCCTTGCAGCGTCGTTTGCTCAGCACGCCGAATCGCACGGCCCGTGAAGACGCGGATTTTCTCATCGATTTCGTTTATGCGGCGCTTCGAGTCGCCGCTTCTCATGAAAGGAAGGGGACCTAGATGCAGTCCCTCGCCTTTCGAACAAACGCTCTTATAAGGAAGCTTCCCATGTCTGCTCACAATCGTCGCGGTTCACTTTTCGCCACCATCGTTCTCCTTGCGCTCGCCGCCCTGGTGCTCACTGGTTGCAGCGGAGTAAATGCCTCTGCTCCTGCTCCCAAACCGCCGGAAGTCCAGGTTACGCAGGTGGTACAGAAGGATGTGCCTCTCACAAGCGAGTGGACGGCGACGCTGGACGGCTTTGTCAACGCGCAGATCCAGCCGCACGTCTCCGGCTACCTGATCAAGCAGGACTATAAAGAAGGCTCGTACGTGCGCAAGGGGCAGATTCTTTTTGAGATCGATCCTCGGCCGTTCGCGGCAGCGTTGAACCAGGCGAAAGGGCAGTTCGCTCAGGCGGAAGCCGCGCTGGTGAAGGCTGAGCAGGACGTGAAGCGCGATACGCCGCTGGCGCAGGCTCGTGCCATCGCTCAGAGCCAGCTGGATACCGACATTCAGACGCAGCTTGGCGCCAA
>JBAIYI010000513.1:0-5386 GCA_037915955.1 Terriglobales bacterium | reverse complement strand
ACCCTGTTTCGCCGCTTCGTGCAGTGTCCATGCCGGATCGGCAAGATGCGGCCGCGCTACCGCGCATAGATCGGCCCGGCCGGCGGCGATGATGGTGTTGATGTGATCGCCCTCAAAAATATTCCCTACCGCGATGGTCGGAATGCCAACCTCGTTGCGAATGCGATCGGCAAACGGCACCTGGAACATGCGACCGTAAACGGGTTTTTCCGCCTTGCTTACCTGCCCGGAGGAGCAATCAATCACATCTGCGCCGGCATCTTTGAATAGCCGAGCAACCTCGGCTGCGTCTTCCGGCGTAAGCCCGCCTGGAACCCAGTCATGCGCAGAGATGCGGACGCTCATCGGCCGGTCCTGTGGCCAGGCCTCGCGCATCGCGCGAAATACTTCCAGAGGGTAGCGACAGCGGTTCTCGAGCGAGCCGCCGAACTCATCCGTGCGCGGGTTGGTGAGCGGCGAGATGAAGCTCGACATCAGGTAACCGTGTGCGCAGTGGAATTCAAGCCAGTCGAAGCCGGCGGCTGCCGCACGGCGTGTGGAGGCTACGAACTCGCCCTTGATCTGGCACATATCCTGGCGCGTGGCTTCGTGAGGCACCTGCGAAGTGCCGTCTATATAAGGCAGGGGCGAGGCCGAAACCAGGGGCCAATTGTCCGACGGCAGCGGCTGATCGATCGCGTCCCAGCCGGCACGGGTAGAACCTTTGCGGCCCGAATGGCCGACCTGGAACGCAACCTTAGCGTCACTATTGCTGTGGACGAAGTCCACAATGCGCTTCCATGCCACCTGCTGCTGATCGTTCCAGAGGCCGGGACAGCCTGGGGTGATGCGTCCCTCAGGAGAAACGCAGGTCATCTCCGTAAATACGATCGCAGCGCCACCCATCGCGCGTGCGCCGAGATGTACCAGATGAAAGTCGTTCGGAATGCCGTCCTGGGCCATGTACGTGGCCATGGGCGAAACCACCACGCGATTCTTGAGCTTGAGCCCGCGAATGCACATGGGCGTGAACATGGGCGGCAGCGGGTGCGTGATGCCGCTGCGCCGGGCAAACCAGCTTTCCACGTTCTGCACGTAGCAGGAATCGCGCAGCTTAAGATTCTCGTGGCCGACGCGCTGGCTTCCAGTCAGCAGCGAATAGGTGAATTGCTCCGGCTCAAGGTGAACATAGCGCTCCACCTGCTCAAACCACTCCATGCGATTGCGCGCCGCGCTTTGCAACTTCAGGGCCTCGATCTCGCGTTCTTCCTGGTACCGCTGTAGCGCCGCCGTTACGTCTCCTTCATGGGTGGTCAGCACGCGCGAAAGAGCCATGGCGTCTTCCATCGCCAGCTTGGTCCCGGAGCCGATGCTGAAGTGCGCGGTGTGCGCGGCATCGCCAATCAGCACGATATTTTTGTGGAACCACTTCTCACAGAGTACGCGGTTGAATTTGAGCCAGATGGCCGAACCACGCAGATGACTGGCGTTGGAGATGAGCTTGCTGCCCTCCAGACGCTCTGCAAAGAGCTTCTCGCAGAAGGCAATCGCTTCCGTTTGCTCCATCTTGTCGAGGCCAGCGGCAAGCCAGTTTTTCTCCGGCGTCTCAACAATGAATGTGGACCACTCTTCGTCGAACCGGTAGGCGTGCAGGTTGAACCAGCCTTGTTTGGTCTCGGCGAAATCGAACGTGAAGGCATCAAGTTTTTTGCGGCTGCCGAGCCAGACAAAGCGGTTGTTGCGTACCTGAATGTTCGGCCGGAAGACGTGCTCGTACTTGCGACGCGTAACGGATGAAGCGCCGTCAGAGGCAATCACCAGATCATATTCCGCTGCGTACTCATCAGGATCAGTAATCTCGGTTTCGAAGACGAGCTTGACGCCCAGTTCGGCCGCGCGCTTCTGGAGGATGTTCAGCAGCTTGATGCGCGCGATACCGCAGAAGCCGTGGCCGCCGGAGGTGATTTTACGGCCTTTGAAGAAGACATCAATGTCGTCCCAATGCCGAAAAGAACGAGTGATGTCGGCGTGGGTCTCCTCGTCCGCAGTGCGGAAGCCGTCCATCGTCTTGTCAGAGAAAACAATCCCCCAGCCAAACGTGTCAGTCGGGCGGTTGCGCTCAACGACCGTGATGTCCCAGGCGGGCTTTGCCTTCTTCAGCATTATGGAGAGGTAGAGCCCGGCGGGGCCGCCTCCCAGGCAGACAATGTTCAACTTGAACCTCCCGGAAGAAGGTTGAATTCGCGCAACCGTTCAGCAAGCTTGGCTCCGGTGTCGTCGGCAAGCGCGGCTTCGCGCAACGAGCGAAGTCGCGCCGCGGCATCGGGCGAGCGGCGCAGAGATGAGATCACGCTCATCAGCGTGTCGAAATTACGGCTGCCCAGCAGATACGTGTCGCCATAACCTTTAATGAGGCGCGGGCACTCGGTGACTTCACACGCAAGCGCGTAATCAGAGGGCACAAGCTCTTTGATCTGCCCCAGCCATAACGCTATGCGGCGGGACTCCCGCCGGAAGCGCAGAGCGCCACGCCGCCAGCGACGCATTCCAGCAACGAAGAAAAGCTGGAGAAAACCGCCGATCGAGCTAGTATGCAGCACCTTGCCATTTCTAGTGAGGCGGTTCACGAGATTGCGGGCCCATGCTGTGTTGATGAGCCAGCCGCCAATAGCGGCGGGCATTATGTCGGCAAATTCTTCCACGCGGGGATGCAGGAATTCATTGATGACCACAAGCTGGTCGTCTTTCACGTGCGCATCTTTACGAACCTGCTCGAACCGGCTGCGTCGGATTTTGAGGTCGGCTACGCGGATTGCGTCTTCGTAAGACATCCACAGCGCCAGATAGCGGGCGGTTTCGCGCAGCAGAGTGAACTTACCCTCTTTCCCGTACTGGCGATCAAGATCGCGAATGGGATCCAGCCGGTCTAGATATTCTGCCGCGTATGCCACGTCCTGGTACTCGGCGAGCCGCTGCACGGCGGCAAACAAGATCTCGTGAACTGATGCCGGAAAGTTTGCCTGAATACGCGACGTGAGCGCGCTCAGCGCGCCGCCAGGGGCGGACGTTGATGTCGCGGCATGTGCGGTGGTTTCCGGTGCTGGCTTTCCTGCCGCCTCAAACGCAGCGGCGAAAGCTTTCTTACTCGACTCCACGGCCACGCCGCTGCGCTCAATGGCGGCTTCAAAGCTGCTGCGATCGAAGGGCAAAGCGCCAGCCGCCGCAAGCGCACCGAACAATGTCGCGCTGATCACGCTGCCATTCGCTTCGGCCAGCCGGGCAAAATCCTGGTGGATGAATTTGCGCGCCTTCTCGCGTCCGGACTGCAGCAGCGCGTCCGAATCCACGCGGCCATCGGCCATCGCGATCTTCTCAGTCATGGAATAGACGCGATTGGTAGATGTGATCAGCGTAGTTCGGTCTGGCGTAACCAATCCGCGGGTAATCGCTCGGCCAGCTTCCATGAGTTCAGAGGCAATCACCACATCTACTTCGCCAGGAACCGGCATGAGCGCCAGCACCGGCTGCTTGCCAACGGCGCGACTGGCGGCCTCAGGGAAGAGCTCAACATAATAGATGGTGGCTCCGGTTCGCTGAGCGACGCCGGGAACCGAGGTAGTTTGCGCCAGGAAATTGCAGTGCTCGGCCATATCCACAATCCAATCCGCCAGCACGCCGCCGCCCTCGCCGCCCATGGCGAGGATGGCAATGCTGATGGCCCGGGCCACCCTGGCCGGGGTCTCGGGCGTCGCGTTGTCGAGCAGTTCGCTGGTCTCCATGATCGAATACTCAGGCCGAAATTCGTGAGAGCCGCCGCTCATGCCGCGCTTGCAGGAACCCTATCACCGCTTCCCTCACGCTCGTTTTGAAACGGTCCCAGGCGCTGGGATTGGTGATGATCTGGGCCCGGAAAAATGACGGACAGAGCCGCGCCGCGTGCGCCACCTCGCCGCACAAACCACACCCAACGCAGCTATCAATGACGGTAGCGACCGGATCAAGCCTCAGCGGGTCCGGGCTGGGCTTGATCGTCAGCGACGGACAACCGGAAAGCCGAATGCATGAGTGATCGCCGGTGCAGGTCTCTGCGTCCACGCCAAAGCGTTCGCGCACCACACGCTCACCGGCTTCCATGCGCTTCTTCATCAGCGGTTTTACCCGGCGCTGCTGGTTGAGCGAGCACTCACTCTGAGCCACGATCACCTTGGGACCTTTTTCTTTCGTGGTGAGTGCTTCTTTGAAAACGTCCCGCAGGTGGGCTACATCATAGGTGCGGGTGATGGTCTTTACCCACTTCACGCCCACGCCGCGAACCGCGTCAGCGATCGGCTGCCGCGTGGTGCGTATGGGATTCTCCGCCTGTGAAGATAAAATGTCCTGGCCGCCGGTGGCGGCAGTGTAACTGTTGTCGACCACGACGAGCACGCTGTCACTCTGGTTGAAAACGGCGTTGCCCACGCCGCTGGTCAGGCCGTTGTGCCAGAAGCCGCCATCGCCCATAAAACTGATGGTGCGCTTGCTGGTTTCATTGGTATTGAACGCCGCATTGCTGGCCCAGCCGAGGCCGTAGCCCATGGTGTGCGCGCCAATGTTGAACGGCGGCAGAATCGAGAAGAGATGGCAGCCGATATCGCAGGCGACATGATGTTGGCCAATCTCGCGCTCGGCCAACTTCAACGCGGTAAAGATGGGGCGCTCCGGACATCCAGTACAGAACGATGGTGGCCGCGGCTGAACCTGCTTTTCGAGAATGGGAAGCGGATTTGATTGTTTTGGCGCCGGAACCGGTTGCGCCAGCGAGGGCAACTTCTGCCGGCTGATCAACTGCGGCGCACATTCTTCCATGAACTTGAGGATTCCCCGGGTTACGACTGCGGCGGTATATTCCCCGGCCATGGTGAGCATGTCTTTGCCATGAATGCTGGTCGCCACGCCGGTTTTACGCAGAATCGCATGCAGGTTCTGCTCGATGAAATCCGGCTGGCCCTCTTCAATCACCAGAACTGCGCGCTTGTTCCCGCAGAACCGTAACACCTCATCCTCTAGCAGCGGATAAGTCACGTTCAGCACGTAAAGCGGGACCTTCGTATTGGCAAACGCGTCGGAGAGGCCTAGCAGTTCCAGGCCGCGAATCACCGCGTTGTACATGCCGCCCTGGAGGATGATGCCAAAGTCCTGCTGGCCATCGTCGAAGAACTCGTTGAGCTCGTGTTCCTGAATAAATTTCTGCGCGGCCGGCCAGCGCTTGTTGATCTTCTCCTGTTCGTGAAGGAAGCTCCCCGGCGGCAGCACGACTCGGCTGGCGTCGCGGACCGGATTCTCCATCGCATCTTTCAAGGTGAATTTCGGCCGCACATTATCTTTGGCGATGAATCTTCCATGGACATGGCAGGCGCGGATTCGCAGT
>JBAIYI010000854.1:0-1589 GCA_037915955.1 Terriglobales bacterium | reverse complement strand
TCTCGCCGACGTAGAGTTCAATGCCGTTCGGCGTGGTGTTGGTGAAGACAAACTGTTTTCCATCTGCCGACCACTGGGGCAGGCCGAGATAGGCGTTTGCCGGCAGGCCGGTCACCTTGCGTTGCTTGCCCGTGGCCACGTCCACCAGGCCCAGGCCCACCAGCCGCGGAGGATGGTGCCTGCCGTTGGTCGCTGGGTTGATGCGCAGCCCTGCCAGCCGAAGCATGGGCTGCGCCAGGTCCGCAATCGGCGGATATTGGAGCCGGTCGACCACCAAAAGCTGGTCAGAGTGCGGACTCACCAACACCAGCGGCGTGGCAGGCGCGTCCAGCAGATCATGGATGGGCTGCGGCGCTTTCTGGTACTGTGCAAATGCGGCAGACAGCGAAAGAGCGATCAGGGCAAGAGTTTGAAAGCAGGAACGGAGAAGTTTAGGCATGGAGGGCCCCCCGGACAGGACAGGCGATTTTGGAACAGAAAAGTGTAGTTGTTTCGGAGGATCGGCTCAACATGGGCTCTGGCTCAGTATCGTTCACATCGAGCCTGGCTTGAGCTATTCCGGTTTCTTGCTCATCTCGTCCGTGTGCCTGGTGAACAGCTCGCTGTCATTGCCATGCTCGGATATGAACTTCTGCAGCTCTTCTGTCGTTGCGGTGATGAGGATATCCTTCGCTTTCGGGCGGCCCAGGAAGTCTTTTTTGCCCGGCTCGCCCAGAAGGAGATGGTTCAACTGAAACTTTCCCGCTGCCACTGCATTTCTGAAATCATCGTCGTCAATCCAATCCAGCCGCAGCTTGTCGCCATTTTTCGTGATCCGGGCAAACCAATGCGCGACATGAACGCGCGCCTCCACTGGGGCGCTGCCCTTGAACTCCATGTATAAAGCCGTTCCGAGGTGCAGAAAGGCAGGACTGACAGTGGCGCCCCTTTTTGACTGGCTGATTTGCAATGTGTGGACTTGATCGGTGGCTTCTCCGCCGTCGAGCACCAGATCCAGATATTTGTTCCCGCCGATTCCAATCTCGTGGCCGCTGAACTCCATGGAGGAGCAGGTTCCATCCTGGTTCTTCCCGAACAAGGTGACGTCGTAAGCGTCTTCGTTCCCGCCTTCCACCATTGTGACGAATCGGAGGGTGGACTTTTCGTCGTCGTGGTTCACAGAAACCCAGTCACCGAGAAGGCTTTTATCGAAGAGAATATCTTTACTCGTATAAAGAGGATTCAGTGAATCCAAAGGCATACACCCAGTTAGAGAAGCCATGATCGCCAGCACGCAAAGGACTTTCGGTCTCATGGACGCCATTGTAGCGGTGATTGCTTTCAAAGTTTCTAGTACGGCACTAACAAAAACCAGGGACAGGCCCCGATCTTACAGTGTATTCCCGATTGAAAAACTCCCTTTGATGAATGTACGATTCCTGCCCCTGGCCATGTCAGACGAACAATCCCAGATTGAAACGAGTGCTCGAGCGATCGGCACAGCAACCCAGGCTCAGCCCGCGCCTGCTCTGCTGGTTAAGATTGACGGCGTAACAAAGTCATTTGGCACAAAGCTCGCGCTCAGAGACGTATCTTTTTCAGTTCCTGTG
>JBAIYI010000074.1:0-2038 GCA_037915955.1 Terriglobales bacterium | reverse complement strand
AGAACGCGAAGAAGCGCGGCCGAAAAAAGAAGAGCTGACCCCGCTCACGGCGGAAATAGATCTTACAAAGCAAAAGCCGCCGGCTCAGCGCTGGCGGCTCTTTGCAGTTGAGCTCGAGCGCGTTACTTCCCCGTTTCTGGTTTCTTCTCCGACTGCGGTTTCGCTGGTTCTGCCGGCTTCTTCTCTTCGCTGGGCACAATCGAGAGCAGCTCCACTTCAAAGACCAGCGTCGAGTCCGGTCCAATGTCCGGTCCGGCGCCGCGATCGGCATAGGCGAGGTCGGGGGGAATGTACAGCTCCCACTTTGACCCTACCGGCATCAACTGCAGTGCTTCGGTCCACCCCTTGATCACACCGCTTACCGGGAAGGTAGCCGGCTGGCCGCGCTTGTAAGAGCTGTCAAACTCCTTGCCATTGATCAGCGTGCCACGATAGTTGCATTCCACCTTATCGTTCGCGCTCGGCTTCGGTCCGGTGCCTTCCTTGATGATCTTGTACTGCAGGCCGCTGGGCAGCGTCTTCACGCCTTCCTTGCTTTTATTGGCGGCCATGAACTCGTCGCCTTCTTTCTTGTTCTTTTCCGCTATTGCTTTCTGCTCTTCCTGCTGCTTGGCGCGGAGCTCGCCTTGCAACTCCTGGAAGGCGGCGCGGGCTTCGTCTTCGGTCATCTGCACCTTGCCGCCACCCATCGCGTCTTTCAAACCTTGAATGATCAGCGCCTGATCCACATCCACGTGATTCTTGCTGATGTTCGTTCCCAGGCTCATGCCCAGCGCGTAGCTGACGCGCTCTTTCGTCGTTTTGAAGGGCGAAGCGCTCGCGGCGGCAGCGGGTGAAGGCGAAGGTGATGCGCTCGCTTTCGGCGTGGGCGACGGGCTCGCCTTGGGGGCAGCGGCCGTTCCGGCAGGCTTCTTCGATCCAGGCGCGGATGTTCCCTGGCCCAGAGCAGCTCCTGCGGCGGCCAGACATAGTACGAGTGTCCAGACAAAGGCTGTATTTTTGTGCATACTGCATTTTCACATCCCCGCGAGAGCTGCGCAAATCCAGCGTTTCCCTCAGCCCGGTTTTTGCACACCAAAGTAACGGGCCAACAGCGCCGCTGAGCTCTGCATCCTCTCATAGGTGAAAGCCTTCAGGGCATTGGAGCGTTACCGGATTTTCTGGCAACGCCCGGCGATCTTCGCCGTGCTGCTGGTCATCGCCACCATCGCCGGCTGCGTCATCTCGCCGCGACGCGTAGTGGACAACACCGGCCCCACGCCTTCTCCCACGGATAGTCCCACTCCGGTCGGCACGCCTACCCCCACTCCGGGCGGAGTCCCAACTCCTTCGGCCACTCCTGCTCCCACGGCCACGCCTTCACCCATGGCCGCCGGCATTACAGTCCATCCACAGTTCGTCTTCGTGGCTGGCCCAGCCGCGGCTTCGGGCGCGTCTTCAGGATCGTTTTCCGGAGGATCGATTTCTGGATTCAAGGTGGAATCTGACGGCTCTCTTTCACCGCTCCCGCAGCGCGCGACTCCCCTCGCCGAACCGGCGACGACCATCTTCGCTCTCAACGGCAGCCTTGCCGTTGTCGGTAAAAGTGCGGTGTCTCTGTTCGCCGTGGATCCCGCAACCGGTGCTCTCAGCCTGCGCGACGTTGCCTCTCTCGGCCCTATCCGCGACGCGGTTGCAGACGCCTCCGGCAATACCTTGCTCATCACCACACAGAACGATGAAGTGCAGTTCCAGCAGCGCGATGGTCGCCTGATCGCCACCACTCCGCGAATGTCCAGCGCTCGCGGAACCATGGCCATGCTGAACCAGTCAGCTCAGCAGACCAGCCCCGCTGTCCTCACCCCCGCCGTGCTCACCCCCGCCGTGCACACCCCCGCCGTGCTCACGAACGACCAGCACTTTATGTATGTGCTTGATCCCTCCATGGCCCAGATCAAAGCCTTCCGCGCGGAAGGGAAGCAGACCATCCCGCTCACGCCTGCGGCGTATCCCATGCCCAAGGGCGCAAGCGCGCTGGCCCTGGTTTCGCCGTAACGCA
>JBAIYI010000175.1:0-5933 GCA_037915955.1 Terriglobales bacterium | reverse complement strand
CACTCCCACCCACGGTTTCACCTTCTATCTGGCGGGCGAGCAGGGAACCGTCGCTCTGCGTGATGCCTTCAATCGTGACAATCCCGCCGACCGAGAGCGCCGTGGTGCCGTTCTTGAACTGCGTGCTCGCATTGGTGGCAAAGGTGAAGGGCTGGGCGCTGTTGCCCGGCTGAATGGTAATGCTGGAAGCTCCCAGTGCGGTAATGCGTCCCTTGATATTTTCGAACTCACCGCTGCTGTCATCCTGGGTTGCGCCCACATTGTTACTGGAAACGGAAAATACAGGAGCCAGGGTGGCCGAAGTACCGCTCACGAGCAGCGAATTGGCAATATTCAGCTCAAGATTCAAAGTCAGAGGCGTGGATGCCACAGTCAGCGGATTCAGATTCACCGGGACCGTTGCGTTGGTGAGCAGGGTGGCAACTGGCACCACAGCCTTGCTCGTGGGATCGACGAGTGTGACGACCGGCGAACTCAGGGTAAGTGTAAGCGCCGTGTACGTACCGGCCGGAACATTGGTGATGGAGACGGTCTCGAACTTCGCCGCATTGCGGATGAACTCTACGCGCGTGGGAGTGGAGACAATCACAGGATTTGTTCCGCCGGTGAGCGTGGCGTTGGTGATGGTGAACTCCAGCGCCAGCACCTGATCAGGCAGCGCGTCGCCCATATTGAACAGCAGCGTTGCCCCGCCACCGCCGGTAGTGCCACCCTGGAAGCCGCCGCCCTTGGCGCAGCCTGCAATAACAAGAGAAACAAGAATGGCAGGAAGAATGAGGATTGCGCGCTTGCACATTGGGGCCTCCGGCGTGGTTCTGCCGCAAAAAGTCAGGTTCCAGCAAAGCTTAGCATGGCAAAACGGGAATACAAGCCGCACCAACACTGGCTAAGAACCCCTTTAGTACATGGACATTTCCACGCCGAGAGCCTGCGGATCGTTCTATTTCTCAGCTCCCGAAGACGCGCGTGAAGATCTTGTCCACGTTGCGCAGCTGGCGCTTCAGTTCGAAGGCCTTTTCAATCTGCTGGCGGGGAACGCGACCGGTGATTTCCGGATCAGCCATGACGAGTTCGCGGAAGTTGAGGTCTTCCTTCCAGGCGCGCATGGCGTGCTTCTGAACCAGCCGGTATGCATCTTCACGCGACATACCATGCTCGGCAAGGTCGAGCAGAAGCTGGCCGCTGAACACCAGCCCGCCGGTGCTCTCCAAGTTCCTGAGCATGCGGCTGGGATAAACCACGAGCGTATCAATCAGGTGGGTGGTTTTGTTCAGCAGATAGTCGACCAGGATGGTGGAGTCAGGCAGGATGACGCGCTCCACGGAAGAGTGAGAAATATCGCGTTCATGCCACAGGGCCACGTTCTCAAAGGCAGCCTGCGCGTTGGAACGCACCACGCGCGCGAGGCCGCAGATCTGCTCGCAGGTGATGGGGTTGCGCTTGTGCGGCATGGCCGAGGAGCCCTTCTGCTTTTCACTGAAATACTCTTCGGCTTCACGGACCTCGGTCCGCTGGAGGTGACGGATTTCCGTCGCGATCTTGTCAAGCGTGGCGGCGATGGTGGCCAGCGTGGCCACGTAGTAGGCATGACGGTCGCGCTGGATGACCTGTGAGGAGATGGGCGCAGGTTCCAGACCCAGACGCCGGCAGATCTTCTCTTCAAACTCCGGCTCCAGATGGGCGAACGTGCCTACGGCGCCGGAGAGTTTGCCGACGCGCATTTCTTCCGCAGTGCGCTCAAAGCGCGCAATGTTGCGCACCATCTCGGCGTACCAGTTGGCGAGTTTGAGGCCAAAGGTCGTCGGCTCGGCATGGATGCCGTGGGTCCGGCCGATGATGGGCGTGTGCCGGAACTCCTGGGCGCGGCGGCCCAGCACTTCCTTCAGCCGCTCCAGGTCTTCGCGGATGATCTTTGACGCTTCCTTGATTTGTAGAGCCTGAGCGGTATCCACTACGTCATTGGAAGTGAGGCCGTAATGGAGCCAGCGCGCTTCAGGGCCTACTTTTTCCGCGACCGCCGTGGTGAAAGCAATCACATCATGTTTCACCTCGGCTTCAATGTCCTGGATGCGCTTGAGATCGAAGTCGCCCCGTTTGGCGATGGCGTCGGCGGCGTCGCGCGGTACGATGCCCGCGTCGGCAAGGGTAAGGCTGGCTGCCACTTCCACCTGAAGCCAGCAGCGGAAGCGATTTTCATCACTCCAGATGCGTCCCATTTCGGGACGGGTATAGCGAGGGATCAACGGGGGAATCTCCTGATCAGTGCAGATAGGGTGGAACACTGATGATAAATGGAGCTGCGGGGAAGGCGTCAAATGAGCTAGGCAGAAAAGTGGTTTGACGCCATAATGTCATACAGCGATTAAGCGACAAGTCCCGGCGCCATCCTCCCCGGCGGCCGGTTTCGGGTTGAACAAGCGAGTTGGTGTGACGACGTGGCCGGAAAATATTTTGGGCCCTTTTCCGTCCATACGCGCCCGGAAAAGGGCCCGGCTCGAATCTAGCAGAATGCTGCTATTATATCGTGGAGCGATTGAATGATCAAAGAAAAAAAATCCCGGCCGTTGCTGGAGGCTGAATATACGGCTTTGGCTGAGTTTCGCTACCAGTTGCGCCGGTTTCTCCGGCATATGGAGGATGAAGTCCGCGAGTTGGGGGTGAATCCGCAGCAGTATCAGGTGATTCTTGCCATCAAGGGGCTCCCATCGGACCAGGTGCCGACCATCAGCCGGATTGCCGAAAGGATGCAGCTGAACCACAACAGCACCGTTGAGCTGGTGGACCGCTGCGAAGAGCGCGGGCTGCTGAAACGGGCACGCTCCGGCTCCGACCGGCGACAGGTAACGCTGATGATTACCCCGGAAGGCGATGCCATGCTCCGGCGGCTGGGCAGCGCGGCGCGGCAGGAACTGCGGAGTATAGGTCCCATGCTGGTGGATTCGGTCATTCGGCTCACAGATGAAACGCAAGGAAAACAGGGCGGCCGTACCAGCGTCAGACGTGTGGCTGCATCTAAGAAAGCAGGTACATGAAAGAGAAGTCCCCGGCTAATGGTTCCCCAGCGGTAAATCAAGACTCATTCCCCAGCGTCCCTCTGCGGGACTTTTCCACCACGTGGCGGGTGCTTCCCATTTCGGGCCTCGCTCTGATCATTGGTGTTGTGGCGGCTTATGTGGCCGTGGCCCTGTTAAGGCTCATCGGCTTCTTCACCAATCTGTTTTTCTTCCAAAAGATCAGCACAGACTTCAACTCCCCGGCAGGAGCAGTGTGGCCCTTACGGGAGATTTCTTTGCACGGGCATCATCTGGGATGGCTGGCGCTGTTTGTTCCCGTCATTGGCGGAATCCTGGTGGGTCTGATGGCGCGGTTCGGGTCAGACAAGATCCGTGGCCATGGAATCCCGGAGGCGATTGAAGCCATCCTGCTGCGCGGAGCCAAAGTGGAGCCTCGGGTGGCGGTGCTGAAGCCCGTCTCGGCAGCGATTGCCATCGGTTCCGGCGGCCCGTTCGGCGCTGAAGGTCCCATCATCATGACGGGCGGCGCTTTTGGCTCGCTGATTGCGCAGTTTTTCCATCTCACGAGCGCGGAACGCAAGACGCTGTTGGTTGCCGGAGCGGCAGCCGGCATGTCCGCCACGTTCGCTGCACCGTTTGCGGCCGTGTTGCTGGCTGTGGAGCTTTTGCTTTTCGAGTGGAAGCCTCGCAGCTTCATCCCGGTGGTTCTGGCCAGTGTTGCCGCCGAGGCAGCCCGCATACATCTTCTGGGCTGGGGGCCTATCTTCCCCGTGCCGGCGCATGAGGTCACGTTCAGCCCGCTTGTGATGTTCGGGTGCCTTCTGAGCGGCCTCCTGGCGGGAGCTCTGGCCGGCTTGCTGAGCAACTTTGTTTATGGTGTGGAAGACGCCTTCGCGCACCTGAAAAAGGTCCACTGGATGTGGTGGCCCGCGATTGGCGGCCTCGTGGTGGGCATCGGCGGTCTTATCTACCCACGCGCGCTTGGCGTTGGGTATGACGTGATCGGTGACCTGCTCAAGGGCAACATCACCCTGAAGCTGATCCTGGGAGTTTTGCTGGTCAAGTCAGTGATCTGGGCCATCTCACTGGGATCGGGAACTTCTGGGGGCGTGCTGGCGCCGTTGCTCATGATGGGTGGCTCGCTGGGCGCGTTGTTAGCACTGTTCCTGCCCAATCAGGGCCTGGGTTTCTGGCCGCTGATCTGCATGGGGGCGATCCTCTCCGGGGCGCTCGGCGCTCCGCTGACGGGCGTGATCTTTGCCTTCGAACTTACCAGCGATTATCACTCCATTTTCCCGTTGCTGATTGCCTGCATGGCGGCACATGCGTTCACCGCGCTTACGCTTCCGCGATCGATCCTGACGGAAAAGCTGAGCCGCCGCGGCCATCACCTGACGCGCGAGTACGTGGTGGATCCCATGGAAGTGCTGGCGGTGGAAGACGTGATGCGCACCAGCATTTCCGCCTTTCCGGCGGATAGCACGCTGGGCGAAATCCAGCAGGCTGTGGACCATACGCAGACCGATCGCGGCCAGCGCATTTATCCCGTGATTAACCTCGATCGCCAGCTCGTCGGCGTGATTACGCGCAACGACCTGACGAGGATTCTCGCGAACGTGGACCCCGCGGAGGTGAATCACCTGCGCCTGGCGGATCTGCTTGCGAAGCCGCCGATTGTCGCTTATCCGGAGGAGCCGCTGCGCGTGGTGGTGAACCGCATGGCGTCGACTCAAGTCACGCGTTTTCCGGTAGTCAAGCACGGACCCGATCCGGAGCTGCTGGGCATGGTCGCTATTGAAGACCTGCTTCGCGCACGTGAGCTGAGCCTGGAGGAGGAGCATCACCGCGAACGCGTGCTGCGCCTTCGCATTCCCGCGTCACTGCGCTGGCGCGGACCGGCGGATAAGAAAGAAGAGCCGGCCGAAAAGGTCAGCTGAAAGGGCAGGAACAGAAAAGAACGGAGCCGCGCGCTCCGCTTTTTTGTCTGCTCTATTGGCGTGCTGCGCCCACGCCAAATAGCTGTGCCATTTCCTGATACTTAAAGCCCTGTCCGGGCGTGTAAGGCTGGATCCAGAGCCCGTTCATCACGAACTGCGGGATCGCGCGCTTGCCGGTATTGCGGATGACTTCTTCCGCGGCTCCGGGCACTTCCTCAATGTTGATCTCTTTGTAGGCGATGTTGTGCTGTGCCAGCCAGCGCTTGGCTACATGGCAGTCACGGCACCAGGGGGCAGAGTAAACAGTCAGTTCCATGGGTTCGGTCAGATAAATCTTAGATGATCTTTCCCGGATGGCGGATTCACCGCTGCTGTTTGGCTCATTCCCCTTCCCAAAGTTCCGGGCCGTCAGGCACACTGGACACGTAGTACTAAGGAGCACGATGCAGGAAACAGTGGAGCAATATACCGAACGGCTATTGAGCTACACGGGAACCAAAGACCCTTTGCGGCTGCAGCGTGATGCCCTGAAGAAGCTTGCTTCACTGCTGCGCGGAAAAAATAAACAGCAGATGGCGCGCCGCCTCGCGCCCGGGAAGTGGTCGGCAGGAGAGATTTTCGCCCACCTCGCCGACACGGAAACCGTCGTCGCCTGGCGTCTGCGGCAGATTCTCGCCACCAACGGCACTCCCATCCAGGCCTACGACCAGGACGCCTGGGCTGACGCGTTCAAGTACTCGCGTCGCGATCCCAAACAATCTTTTGCGACCTTCCGCGCTGCCCGTGAAGGGAACCTGCTGCTGCTCAAGACCGTGTCTCGCGAGCTGTGGAACAACTACGGGATGCACGCAGAACGCGGCCAGGAAAGCATCACGCGCCTGATGAAGCTCACCGCCGGTCACGACATCAATCACATCCGGCAGATTGAAGCCTGCTTCAAAGCGCCATCTGGCAAGAACGCGAAGAAGCGCGGCCGAAAGAA
>JBAIYI010000385.1:0-1547 GCA_037915955.1 Terriglobales bacterium | reverse complement strand
AGTACGTGGTTGTTGCTCAGGATGTAAAGGTTCGTTCCGCGCTTCACCAGCCCGCCGAGCGTACCGGAGCAACAAGTCACTGAAGTCCCGCTCACTGTCTTATCGGTTGAGTTCCCGCCGCTGGTGCCCAGTTTGATGGGAGCGCCCTGTGCCGACTTGGTGCCGGACGGGAATCCCACGCTCAGCGTCGCAGTGCCGACCTGGCTGGCGTTCGACTGCATGGTTGCCGTGATGCTCACCGGATTCGTTGCGGGAAAGGAAGAAGGCGCCGTGTACAGCCCAGCTGCGCTGATCGTCCCGATGGTAGCATTTCCACCCTGAACACCGCTGACCGCCCAGCTCACGGTGGCTGGCGTCTGCGATCCAGGAATTCCGAATAAGGCGGTGAACTGCTGTTGAGCACCGAGCCCCACCACCACCGAACTGGGCGATATGCTCAAAACTGCCTGTGGCTGGGCCGGCGTGGAACTGCCACCACCGCCACAGCCCGCCATCGCGAGCACGGCAAAAGCCAAAGAGAGGGCAACGCTCCTGGCCACAAATAACGATTTCATCGGATACATCTCCTCGGGCGGCACGGCTGCCCGGCGTCCAAATCCCCCAAATTGCTGTCCTTCGGATGGGGAATTCTGCTTCTTTAAAGTATAAGTCCTAGGACGTCTCCGATAGGATTCCCCCCTGCCCCGGTTTGGTTATCCAGAGTTGTACGACTGGAGTAATTTTTCCCGGCCTTCCCGCCGCCCTCGTTAACCCTTGTCATCCCGATTCGAGCCCGCGGGAGCCATGCGACCGAGCGCGAGAGCGGACCCCACAAAAAACAAAGGGCAGGCACAAGGCCTGCCCGTAAAACCGCTCGTTTTCGCCAAAGGCCAACAGCTAACGGCCAAAGGCCCGAAGCTAGCAACTAGTAGCTAGCAGCTCTCTTTACCCAATATCGTCGTTAAACTTCTCCAAATACTCTCTTACCGCCACCATAAATTGATCAGCGTCTGCGCCGTCAATGATCCGGTGGTCATAGCCGATGCTCAGCCGGATAATGTGCCGGATCGCGATCGAATCGGTTCCGTCCTCGTCCGTGACCACCACCGGCTCTTTAAAGATGCCGCCCATACCCAGGATCGCCACCTGCGGCTGAAGAATGATTGGCAGCCCGAATTGCGGCCCGAAAATCCCGGGATTGGTAATGGTAATGGTGCCGCCCTGCACGTCGTCCGGCGTCAACTTCTTTGACCGGGCGCGCTCACCCAGGTCGCTGATGGCGCGCTGCAACCCCACAAAGCTCAGGTTCTCAGCGCCTTTCACCACCGGTACGATCAACCCCCAGTCCAGCGCCACTGCAATTCCGATATTTATATTCTTGTGGTACTGGATGCCGTCCGCTACGACGGACGCGTTCATGATCGGCTTCACCCGAATTCCATGCAGCATCGCCTTAGCGATGAACGGCATGTAAGTGAGCTTGACGCCGTTGCGCCCCTCCCAGTCCTTCCGCTTTTTCTCGCGCAACTTGGCAATGCGCGTCATGTCCACCTTGAAGACGGAATGAA
>JBAIYI010000561.1:0-1926 GCA_037915955.1 Terriglobales bacterium | reverse complement strand
AGAAGTCTTTTACGTTCCCGGCGAGCATGACATGGTGGATGAAGGCGCGGAGTTCCGCCAGCGTTTTGGCAAGAACGCGCAAGGAGACGGCTGGTACAGCTTTGATCACAAGGGCGTGCATTTCGTGGGACTGGTGAACGTGGTGAACCTGAAGGCCGGAGGGCTGGGCAATCTGGGCCACGCTCAGCTCGAGTGGTTGGAAAAAGATGTAAAGCACTTATCGAAGAGCACACCGCTCGTCGTCTTCGCGCACATACCGCTGTGGTCGGTTTATCCCGAATGGGGCTGGGGCACAGAAGACAGCGCGCAGGCGCTCTCCTACCTGAAACGTTTCGGGTCGGTCACGGTGCTGAACGGCCACATCCACCAGACCATGCAGAAGGTGGAAGGCAACATCACGTTCCACACCGCTGCATCTACGGCGTTCCCGCAACCCAAGCCTGGTGAGGGCCCATCGCCCGGCCCGATGAAGGTCCCTGCTGACCAGCTCCGCTCACTGCTGGGGGTGACGGATGTGAAAGCCGTCCACGGAAAGCATGCGCTGGCCGTGGTGGATTCGAGCCTGGGCTGAGATTCGCGGGCTCAGAGTCTCTCTTTTTTCTGTCATCCTGAGCGAGGCCGCGGGAGCGAAGTGACCAAGGTCGAGTCGAAGGATCCCGAGAGTGCGTCAGGCTTAAATGCAGATGCGAGGTGTTCTCACGAGACAGCTTCAGTCGCTGGGGTGTGAGGGCTAAAGCATTCGAGAGAACTCCCCGATGCGGCGTGGCAGAGGACACATCCTCGGGATCCTTCGACTCCCTCCTCAGGCGCTCCGCTTCTTCGGAGTCCGCTCAGGATGACATCGATTAAGTACATGCAATACGAAAGGAAAACTTATGAAAAAGTCATTATTGTCAGCCGTCATTCTATGCGTCGTAGCCGGTGTTGTAGTCGCGGCGACGCATCTTCGCGCCGCCAGCAGCGGCAGCAGCACAACCGAAGTCAAGATCGACAACTTCAGCTTCAACCCGCCGGCGCTGAAAGTGAAAACGGGAACCACGATCCACTGGACCAATCGCGACGACATGCCGCACAACGTTGTTGCCGAAGACAAAACATTTCGCTCCAAGGTGATGGACACGGACGAACAGTTCAGCTTCACCTTTGACAAGCCGGGGACGTACTCGTACTTCTGCGGCCTTCATCCCAGGATGAGAGCGACCATCACGGTCGAGTAGCTTCGACTAGAATGGAGGGCGAGGAAAGCTGAGTGGGCAGGCAAAATGCAGAGTTCGAGAGTCTGGCGTTACCGCTGCTTGACCCGCTCTACAACTACGCCCGCTGGCTCTGCGGAGATGCCGACGAATCGCGCGACCTGGTGCAGGAAACTTTCACCAAAGCCCTGAAAGGTTTTTCCGGCTTTCAGCCGGGAACAAACTTCCGCGCGTGGATGTTCCGTATTCTCCGCAACACGTTTCTCACCAGCCGCGTGGGACTTGAGCGGCGCAACACCGAGCAGGAAGGCGAGGAAGGGCTGGACAACACGCCTTCCGCGCACGATACGCCGGAACTGCTGCTCATCCGCCGCGCCGATACCGAACTGGTGCAGCAGGGAATCGCCACGCTGGACCTGCGCTTTCGTGAAGTGCTGATCCTCGCGGATCTGGAAGAGATGAAGTACCAGGAGATCGCGGACACGCTGGGGATCCCGATCGGTACGGTGATGTCGCGGCTGGCGCGTGCGCGGCGGCAGTTGAAAGAGTGCATTGTACAGGCGCTGCAAAGCGGAAGCAAGAAGTTGGTGGCCAAACCATGAGCTGCGATTGGCAGGAAAAAATCGCGCTGTATGCGGATGACGAGCTTGACGCTCTGGCTCGCGAGCAGGCGGCGAAGCATCTGGCAGGCTGTCCGGAATGTACGGCCGCGGTGGCGGAGCATCTTGCTTTG